>JASGGM010000229.1:0-3619 GCA_047605045.1 Acinetobacter sp.
ATCGTGTTAAAACAGCGGCCACGGAAAAAAATTAACTAAATATGTCTCTAATTGATTACTTATGTGTTTGTAATTGCAAAATAATGTCCTGCAAAATTTTCATCCGTTTTATATCGTCCCATAAAACTTTGGCTTCAGGATAGGCTTTGCTCATCATACCAAGCCATTGTTTATATCGACCGATCATGCCAATCTCTGTTTTACTTGGCCCATTCAAGAAGCGAATTTGTAAATCGACTAGCTCTTGCCAAGACAATACAGCATCGTCACAATTTTGACGAATACATAAAGTTAAGTCTGGCGTAGTTACAGCCCCACGCCCAAGCATTAAATCGACACAGCCCGATTGTTCAAGACAGCGTATCGCATGCTGATTGTTCCAAATTTCACCATTCGCCAGAATATTAATCTTTAACGCTTCACGAATAGGCAGAATTTTCTCCCAATATGCAGGGGGGGTATAACCATCTGCTTTGGTTCGGGCATGAACAGTAAGCCAGTTGGCACCCGCATCTTCAATGGCATGTGCATTATCCAGAGTATGATGCTCATCTAAATAGCCTAAGCGCATTTTAGCTGATACAGGAATATGCTGAGGAACTGCATCACGAACAGCTTTTACTAACAAATGTACGACATCAGGTTCATCTAAGAGGACAGAACCGCCACGATGGCGATTGACTGTTTTGGCAGGACAGCCAAAATTAAGATCAATCGCAGGTGCACCCAGCTCAACCGCCCGAATGGCATTGGCAGCAAGCATTTCAGGGTTATTTCCCAAAAACTGAACATGCACAGGCGTACCAGTCGATGTTTTACCTTGGTTTTTGAGTTCTGGGCAATAGTTGTAATAGACATGATCGGGCAACACGCTGTCTGTCACGCGAATAAACTCGGTGACACACCAGTCAAAATCTCCAACATGGGTGAGAACATCACGCATGATGGGATCGGTTAAACCTTCCATCGGTGCAAGAACCAATTTCAAAGAGGTCGCCCTATCAAATAAAAAACAGCGTTATACGTTTTTTTAACGTTAATGGCAAGTCGGATAGACAGCTCAATTTTTTAAGTATTTATTTTTTAAGAATCATTTCCAATACAAATTTACTGCCAATAAATCCCAATGCGAGTAGAAAGAACCCAATAAGCGTAAAGCGAATGGCTTTTTGACCGCGCCAACCGAATTTAAAATGACCGATTAATAAGGACCCATAGACAAACCAGGAAAAAATGCTAAAGACTGTCTTGTGCGCCAGATGCTGTTGTAAAAAGTTATCGACCATTATGAAACCAAACAACAGTGCAATGGTTAATGCGATGAAACCTGTCATGAGCAGATCGAACAACAACGATTCCATAATTTGAAATGGAGGTAATAGATTGACCCATAACCGACGGTGTTTTTTCTTTAACTCACGATCTTGTAGCCACATTAAAACTGCTTGAATGGTTGCCATAAGCAAGACAGCATACGCAGAAAGCGATAGAATGATGTGAGTATCTAAACCAATGGCATGTTCACTGCTGTATTGGTTAGGTTGACTAAAGGCAAAACCGAAAATCAGTCCTGTCGCGGCAACGGGAATGCCAAGAAGATTCAGTGCCAGAACAGGTCGATAAGTACTGTATATTGCACTGAGGAGTAACATCAAGCCTGAGGTAAACGACAATAGGTTGAAAACGTCGTAATTGACCCCATTAGATGTCAACATGTCCTGTTGTAATACACAACCATGTAGTAACAGGCCAATGGCTAAAACAACGCCAATGAACCAATGGTTTGGCTCACGTTTTGCCAACAAATGTAAAAAGGAGTACCAAAAACCAGTGGTATAAGCGATTAACGCAAGTATCGTGTACACCAGGGGGAGACTGATCATGTCAAACCTGTATTTGGATAATGAATATTCATGCTATACGATATAAATTCGAATCGAACTCAAGTATCCTATAGCATTTCGTGCATAAATTTTCTATTTTTAAGAAAGATTTTTTTTGCAGAGGGTGTGTTCAGTGTGTTTTTATGATCACTCAACAGGCTCTGCCAGCCATTTTAAGCGGAATTTGCAATGTTTGACACCTTAACCGAACGACTCACGCAGAGTTTAAGAAATGTTACTGGCTCAGGACAACTGACCGAAGACAATATTAAAGATACCTTACGTGAAGTACGTATGGCACTTTTAGAGGCAGATGTTGCCTTACCTGTAACTCGTGAATTTATTGCGAAGGTGAAGGAAGAGGCATTGGGACAGGAGGTGATGAGCCAACTGTCACCAGGTCAGGCCTTTGTTAAAATCGTCTATGATGAACTGACAAAAATGATGGGTCAGGCGAACGAAAGTTTGGACTTGGCTGCTAAACCCCCAGTGGTGGTATTGCTTGCAGGATTACAGGGTGCAGGTAAAACGACGACTGCTGCCAAATTGGCACGTTATTTAAAAGAGCGCCAGAAGAAAAAAGTATTGACTGTTTCGGCTGACGTTTATCGCCCAGCAGCGATTAAACAGCTTGAAACTGTATCGGGTGAAGTAGGTGCTGAATTTATTCCATCGAGTGCCAATGAAAAGCCAATCGATATTGTAAATCGAGCGATTGAACAGGCGAAAATTAAATTTGCAGATGTTTTAATTGTCGATACAGCAGGACGTTTGCATGTCGATGATGACATGATGGATGAAATCAAGTCATTACACGCTGCAGTCAAGCCAACAGAAACCTTGTTTGTGGTCGATGCCATGACAGGTCAGGATGCTGCTAATACCGCCAAAGCGTTTAACGATGCTTTACCATTAACAGGTGTCATTCTGACTAAAACAGATGGTGATGCCCGTGGTGGTGCAGCACTTTCAGTTCGTGCGATTACAGGCAAACCCATTAAATTCTTGGGGATGGGGGAGAAACTAGATGCTCTTGAGCCCTTCCATCCAGAGCGCGTTGCACAACGAATTCTTGGCATGGGCGATGTGTTGTCCTTGGTTGAAGAAGTTGAACGTAAAATTGACAAAGAAAAAGCCGAGAAAATGGCGAAGAAATTGCAAAAGGGTGGCAATTTCAACTTTGAAGATATGTTGATGCAGTTCGAACAAATGAACAAAATGGGCGGCATGATGGGCTTCTTGGATAAGTTGCCTGGTATGAACGCCGCAGGTTTACAACAGGCCATAGAACAAGCCAATCCTGAAAAGCAAATTAAAAAGATGGAAGCGATTATCCAGTCGATGACCATCAAAGAGCGCCGTAATCCAGATTTAATGAATCCTAGTCGGAAAAAGCGTATTGCGGCAGGCTGTGGTATGGATGTTGCGGAAGTGAATAAGCTGATTAAGCAACATGCGCAAATGGCGAAAATGATGAAGAAATTTGCCAACCCAGCAGGAATTGGCAAAATGATGCGTTCGCTGGGTGGACTACAAAATAAATTTGGCGGTGGTGGAGGTATGGGGCCATTATTTGGTAACAAAGAACCGAAGAAGTAGTCCTGAATTTTCCAAAAAAGAGGCGCAGTATGCGCCTCTTTTTATTGAAAAATTTACATAATTTCTGGAAAGAGCTCGGTATAAGACTGTAGACCACGCAATAGTAAATCTGGTTCTACATGTGGTGAGTATTTTGT
>JASGGM010000230.1:0-3601 GCA_047605045.1 Acinetobacter sp.
GTTTTGGTTCAACAAGCGCGTCGAGATGGTACTGGCGCAAAAGCAGGCATTTCAGCGCATGATGTGATTATTGCAATTAATGGCATAAAAGCTTCAGAGAAATTACTGGAACAATATGCGAAACGCCAAGAGCATTTTGAGGTATTGCTTTTCCGTCGTGACGAGCTGATTCGAGTAGAATTGCAGGCGGGTGTTACTGACTTAACAACGGTAGAATTGACTGTTGTAGATCAAGAGAAAGCAGGGCGTTGGTTAAAAGGTGAAGTTTAGGCGAATGAATGAGCCTGAAAAATAGGATGTAAGCGAAAGCTACATCCTATTTTTTAATTCCCTTTAAACGTTGAATATCCATAAGGACTGATCACAACGGGAAGATTATAATGATCGGTTGAACCATCAATGACAAAAACAACAGGGATTTCAGGATAAAACGAGCGTTGATTTTGTGTCTTAAACCAATCGCCTGTCTGGAGCGTAATGCGGTAAATTCCTTTATCTAAATTACTTTTTTCTTTGGGATATAAACTGTTAATTTGCCCTTGAGCATCGGTTTGGCCTTCACCAATTTTAACCCATTGACTATTTTGTTGTGCTTCCAAGACCACGTTTAATTTTGCAGAAGGTTGGCCAGACTGGCTATTGAAGACTTGAACTTGAATTGGATTGCTGGCTGCAACACAGATACTTGAACATGATAATGTCAGTATGGAGATGAGAGATTTATAGTGCATCGGTCATCCTGCATATAAAAATAATTGTTCTATCTTAACGTTGATTATCAATTTTTAAGACATAAAAATGTAACCAAAAAATAAGTAGAATCGGTTATCGCACATTTTTTCGTTTGAATGAGAGAGCTACTGGGCGATGACATTAAATCATTTGTGGATGTTGGTCTGGTTGAATAGCGAGCGTATTCATAAAAGTACGCATGAATATATTGGGTGAAAAATAAGCGAAATCGCAACATGAAAGGATATTTAGTTGACTGAAATGCAGCGAAGGTCGATACTCTCAATGATTTGTTTCAGCAAAACTGTTCTCAGGGCTGAGCCACAAGCTTAGCTCTAAAAAACTTAATCCTAAGCAAGGAGCTTTATAAAATGGCTGGTGGAAAGTCAACTATCATTTACACACTGACCGACGAAGCGCCACTATTGGCGACTTACTCACTACTGCCGATCATTGAGACCTTTACTAAGCCGGCTGGGGTTGAGATCGTCAAAACTGACATCTCTGTAGCCGCACGTGTACTCGCTGAATTTTCGGATTACCTAACCGACGAGCAAAAGGTGACTGATAACCTTGCTGAGTTAGGTCGTCTTACTCAAGATCCTGATACCAATATCATTAAACTTCCAAACATCAGTGCTTCAGTTGGGCAACTTACTGCATGTATTAAAGAACTTCAATCGAAAGGTTTTGCAGTTCCAGCTTATCCAGAAAACCCAACAACTGAAGAAGATAAAGCAATTAAGGCACGTTATAGTAAATGTCTTGGTTCTGCGGTGAATCCAGTGTTACGTGAAGGTAACTCTGACCGCCGTGCGCCTGCCGCTGTTAAAAATTATGCGAAAAAGCATCCACATTCGATGAGTGAATGGAAACAGTGGTCACAAACCCACGTTTCTCATATGTCGGAAGGTGATTTTTATCATGGTGAAAAATCATTAACATTAGACCGTGCGCGCAATGTGAAAATGGAATTGATCACTGCAAACGGCAATGCCATTGTATTGAAACCAAAAGTTGCTTTGCTTGAAGGCGAGATCATTGACTCAATGTTTATGAGCAAGAAAGCATTGTGTGACTTCTATGAGAAAGAACTTGAAGACTGCCGTGAAGCAGGTATCTTGTTCTCTCTACATGTTAAAGCCACCATGATGAAAGTGTCACACCCGATTGTATTCGGTCACTGTGTGAAAATTTACTACAAAGATGCGTTTGAAAAACACGGTAAATTGTTTGATGAGTTGGGTGTTAACGTCAACAATGGTATTGCGAACCTGTACGAAAAAATTGAAACTTTACCAGCAACGCAACGTGACGAAATTATTCGTGATTTGCATGCATGCCAAGAACACCGTCCGGCTTTGGCCATGGTGGATTCGGCTAAAGGCATTACCAACTTCCATTCTCCAAATGACGTAATTGTCGATGCATCAATGCCTGCCATGATTCGTGCTGGTGGTAAAATGTGGGGTGCGGATGGCAAGCAGTATGATGCTAAGGCAGTAATGCCTGAATCAACATTTGCCCGTATCTATCAGGAAATGATCAATTTCTGTAAATGGCATGGTAATTTCGACCCAACCACAATGGGTACTGTACCGAACGTTGGTTTGATGGCTCAAAAAGCGGAAGAATACGGTTCTCACGACAAAACTTTTGAGATTCCTGAAGCAGGTGTTGCGAACATTACCGATCTGGAAACTGGCGAAGTGTTGTTGTCTCAAAACGTGGAAGCGGGTGACATTTGGCGTATGTGTCAGGTGAAAGATGCACCTATCCGTGATTGGGTTAAACTTGCTGTAACGCGTGCACGTAACTCAGGTATGCCTGCTATTTTCTGGCTTGATCCATACCGCCCACATGAAAATGAATTGATCAAGAAAGTTGAAAAATACCTGAAAGATCATGATACGACTGGTTTGGACCTCCAGATTATGTCTCAAGTTCGTGCAATGCGTTATACACTTGAACGTGTTGCTCGCGGTCTGGACACCATTTCTGTAACGGGTAACATTTTACGTGATTATCTAACAGATTTATTCCCGATTATGGAATTGGGTACATCTGCGAAAATGTTGTCTATCGTGCCGTTAATGGCAGGTGGTGGCATGTACGAAACAGGTGCAGGCGGTTCAGCACCAAAACACGTCCAACAATTGGTTGAAGAAAACCATTTGCGTTGGGACTCTTTGGGTGAGTTCCTTGCATTGGCAGTGTCTTTGGAAGAGTTAGGTATTAAAGAAGATAATGCGCGTGCGAAGTTATTGGCAACAACTCTCGATCAAGCGACGGGTAAATTACTGGATAATGACAAGTCTCCATCACGTCGTACAGGTGAACTTGATAACCGTGGTAGCCATTTCTATCTTGCATTGTACTGGGCAGAAGCACTTGCAGCGCAAGATGAAGATGCTGAACTAAAAGCGAAATTTGCACCACTTGCAAAAACCTTAGCCGACAATGAAGAAAAAATTGTGGCTGAGTTGGCACAAGTACAGGGTCAAGGTGTGGATATTGGTGGTTACTACGCTATAGACCAAGAAAAAGTCAATGTTGTTATGCGTCCAAGTGCGACATTGAATCAAGCTTTAGCTTCTGCTTAATGTTAAATAGAATCTGAATAAAACAGCCTGCTTATGCAGGCTGTTTTGTTTTTTATATGGATTTTAACGTGGATTTCGACCACGACTCTTAGTATTTGGTCGGGTGGTACCATTGGTTTTACGACGCGGTTTTTCGCTTTCATCCATTTGCCAAATGCGTTTCGTTCCAGATTTTTTCTTTTCACCATCTTTATTTTTGGCATGCATCGGCTTGCCGCCAGTTCCACCAGGTTTTTTCACATACGAACGGGAACGATACGGTTGCT
>JASGGM010000231.1:0-3587 GCA_047605045.1 Acinetobacter sp.
GATTGTCCGTAACTTATTCATACAACTCAATTCGCCTAAAAGTACTTGCCGATTTTTGCGATAAGTTTAATATTTCCGCCCTTTTAGAGCTGTTATGTTGTGTAAAAATATTGGTACGGCGTATGCAACTACAATTCAAGTCAATTCGCTTGGTAATTTGCTTAAGTTTAAGCTGAAAAAATGTTAAAATTCCGCTCCTTCATTCTTAGCCACAGTGTTACAGGATATTTTTTAAACACTCAGCCCATTTAGGAGCCTACATGACGGTTCAAACCTTCATTCCGCAACGTGCCAATGCTGCCTCAGAAAACACTGCTCACCAGCCTTTGCACACCTCTGACGTTTCTATTAAAAAGCTTTATATAGAAACGCAAGGGTGTCAAATGAATGAGTATGACAGTCATCGTATGGCCGATTTACTTGGCGATTCTCATGGTTATGTATTAACAACCGATCCTAGTGAAGCCGATATTCTATTGATGAATACCTGCTCAATTCGAGAAAAAGCGCAAGAGAAAGTATTTAGCCAATTAGGACGCTGGCGCAAACTCAAGGAAAAAAATCCCGACTTAGTCATTGGCGTGGGGGGATGTGTTGCCTCACAGGAAGGCGATAACATTCAAAAACGTGCGCCTTATGTCGATATGGTATTTGGTCCACAAACCTTACACCGTTTGCCACAAATGCTCGATCAGCATCAAGAACAAATTGAAAAACCCAAACATCAAAAAATTAGTTTGGTTGATATTTCTTTTCCTGACATTGAAAAATTTGATTTTTTACCAGAACCTCGCGTTGAAGGTCATAAAGCCTTTGTTTCCATTATGGAAGGCTGTTCAAAATATTGTTCGTTTTGTGTGGTGCCTTACACACGTGGTGAAGAGGTTTCCCGTCCTTTAGATGATGTATTGGCAGAAATTGCAGGACTTGCCGAAAAAGGCGTTCGTGAAATCAATTTATTGGGGCAAAACGTCAATGGCTATCGTGGTGAAACATTTGAAGGTGGAATTTGTACTTTCCCTGAATTGTTACGCCTTGTTGCAGAAATTCCAGGCATTGGCCGCTTGCGCTATACAACCTCACACCCTTTAGAATTTTCTGAAGAACTGATTGACTGTTATCGTGATTTACCACAAATGGTTTCACATCTCCATCTGCCCGTTCAAAGTGGTTCAAATGATGTGTTAAAAGCCATGAAACGCAATCACACCATTGATGTCTACATTAATAAAATTGCCAAACTACGGGAAATTCGTCCAGATTTACACCTATCCAGTGATTTTATTATTGGCTTCCCTGGAGAATCTGATGAAAATTTTGCTGAAACATTACAATTTATTCAAGATTTAGATTTTGACCACTCTTATAGTTTTATTTATTCAAAACGCCCGGGTACACCTGCGGCAGAGCTCGAAGACCTAATTCCTGAAGATGTGAAAAAACAACGTCTTGCACAAGTGCAACGCATCATTAAAAAATCGAGTATTGATAAAACTGACGCCATGCTCGGCACAGTTCAACGTGTTCTTATTGAACAAGTTTCTGACCGCGACCCTAACGTTCTAGTCGGTACAGCCGACAACACGCGTTATGTACAATTTGTAGGTGATGCAGCTTGGGTGGGTCGGTTTGCAGAAATTGAGATCACAAACATTAAAACTTTAAATTTAGTGTACGGAGAGCTCTTGAATCTTGAGCCTGACGTAGCGTAATGTAGAGCTACAGACAGATAACACAGAAAGGAAATGTCTTGACTGCAGCAATCCAACGTACAGTATCATTCCCAGGTGTTTCAATCGAACGTTTAAAAAGCATGTTAGGTGCTTACAACGGTCATTTGAAACAAATTGAACAACGTTTAGATGTGCAAATTACCCATCGTGGCGACATCTTCAATATTGATGGTGATGTCGAAGCCGTTGAACGCGCCGAAACGCTTTTACAACGGCTTTACGAAGAAACCGAGGTTTCTTCCCCGATTAGTGCAGACCAACTCCATTTAATGATTCAAGGAAGCCAGACCGATCGGGAGCTGATTGAAGACCCCGATCAGGAACACACGGGTTTAGATAGTGTCTGGTTACAAACCCGTAAAGGCCGTATTAACCCTCGTGGTGCCAACCAAAAACGCTATGTACAACGTATTTTACAAAGTGATATTTCGTTTGGTGTTGGGCCTGCAGGTACAGGTAAAACCTATCTTGCGGTGGCGGCTGCAGTTGATATGTTGGAACGTAATGAAATCCAACGTATTTTACTGGTTCGCCCTGCCGTTGAAGCAGGTGAAAAACTGGGATTCCTACCTGGAGATTTAACTCAGAAAATTGATCCGTACTTACGCCCACTTTACGATGCCTTATATGAAATGCTGGGCTTCGAGAAAGTTGCAAAATTAATCGAACGTCAAGTGATTGAAGTTGCACCACTTGCCTATATGCGTGGCCGCACACTGAATCACTCTTTTGTGATTCTAGACGAAGCGCAAAATACCACGCCTGAACAAATGAAAATGTTCCTCACTCGTTTAGGCTTTGGTTCCCGTGCTGTAATTACTGGCGACATTACTCAAGTCGATTTACCACGTGGACAACAATCGGGCTTAGCCAATGCATTACGTGTGCTAGAACCCATTAAAGAAATTCATATTACTCGTTTCCATTCCCGCGATGTGGTGCGTCATCAATTGGTACAGAAAATTGTTGAAGCCTACGAAGGATGGGACAGTGAACAACATCGTATTGGTGCAGAAGAACGTGCTGCCCGTAAGGCACACCATGAAGCACTCGTTGCTGAACATAATTCTGCTGCCGATGCACAACATCATGAAGTTTAAGGGTATGTTTTGAAACTAAATCTCTCTCTACAACAAGACGTTTCAGTGCCTGAATTGGTGCTGAAACGGGTTTATGTTAAAAAAGTTATTGAAACAGCCCTACGCCATTTAGGTTTGGCAGAAGACTATGAAATCGGCATCGCCTGTGTTGATCTCGATGAAAGCCATGAACTAAACCTACAATACCGTCAAAAAGACAAGCCAACCAATGTATTGTCTTTTCCAAGTGAAATTCCAGAAGAAATTTTATCGATGCTCGATGCAATCCCTTTGGGTGATTTGGTCATCTGCATACCCGTGGTGCTAGAGGAAGCACAACAACAGCAAAAACAGCCTCTCGATCATTTTTCTCATATGTTGGTACATGGTACCTTACATTTATTAGGCTATGATCATGAAATCAGTGATACCGATGCTGAAGAAATGGAAGCGCTGGAAATCCAAATACTCGATAAACTTGGATTTGATAATCCGTATACGCAAAGGTAGCGCTTTAATGGCGCCACTTAAACTGATTATTTTTAATTCCATGACTTGTCATGTATGCTAAAACAAGAAAATCACAACATCTATTGATGGTGGATACCATGACAAAGTCCCTATTGTTCCCGTTATTACTTGGTGCCCTGTTTATTCCAGTTCAACTGCATGCCAAGGATTCAGCCATTTGTCCGGTTGTAAAATTCAAGCAGGCCGATAAAAAATGGGCGGGTCATTATTATCTGGAAGGTATCATGGAAGTAGGCTCGGAACT
>JASGGM010000232.1:0-3571 GCA_047605045.1 Acinetobacter sp.
GAACTGGAATTTTTACCTTACTCAGCACGACATTATGTAAAAGTAATGAATAATTCTTTGTACACGACAAAAAAAGATAACCCATTGAAATAATGTCATAATACAAGTTTTCTCACGACGAATAACATGACAGACTTCAATGGGCTACACGCTATATTAAACAAATCCTTAAAGTTGAACAAGGCACATGCGAAATGTTTTGTACTGCTCATGGTTGCTATTATTCTTAAACAAACATGTAACCTATTCGAGTTTGAGAAAATGGACGGTATGTATGGACGTTGTTTTTCTGATGGTGAGCTGTTCTTGTTTGGTGCAACAACGGAGGTTGTGAGGTTATTGGGTTATTACGTTCTCAAGGGTAGTACAGGGCAAGTGAAGTCTGGAAAACTGCTTGGAGATATTGAAGCGTTGATGATAGCGATTGATAGTTTTAGGGCTTAGGGAGTGAATATGAGAAAACGGAATGATGATTGGATTTGGGTAGTAGGCTTTATTGTTGTATTGATTTTGGCTGCTGCTGTGAATGTGTGGAATACGGTCAATGTTTGTAAAAATCAAGATGTGTACTGGGTCAATGGCACTCAGCATACATGCAAGCCATTTAAATGAGGGGTAAACAATGGGCGAGGTCATGGAACGAAAAGACAACTTTGAATGGCTTGTGGATTTGCTGGATTTTATGGGCGGCAACTTCATCTTGACAATCCAGAGCAAATCAAATAGTTTATTTACATCACAGCAAAATCTGTGTGTTGGATTGGTCTCTAACTTGTTTTACACGGTCAATAACCGCATTTGCGGTTTTATTTTGCCTATAACTTTTTACAACCTGTAAAAAGTGTCCGTTATGGCGGATTAGGCGGAAGTATCGCAAGATACGCCAGACCGTGTACTGGTAAGACCAATTCCGTTTAATCTGCCACCCTAATTGATTGGTCTCAATTCTGGTGGTGAAAATTCCTTTTTTACACGGAGTGTTCACTATGAATGCAAATCTATCTATCTGTTCTAAATCCGTCCGTATCATTGATGGACTATATTCACTGAACGATTTACATAAAGCTGCTGGTGGCGAAGACAGACATCGTCCAGTGCGTTTTATGCGTTTAGAACAAACCAAAGAACTTGTTCAAGAAATAAGTGAAGACCAGATGTGGTCTTCAGGTGAAAAACAACCAGTTAAGACAGTACATGGTGGTCCTGCATCTGGTACATATACGTGCAAAGAGTTGGTTTGTGCGTATGCAATGTGGATCAACCCTAAATTTTACTTAACCGTGATTCGTACCATTATGAGTATGAATAATCAGGTTGAACAGTTGTCATTGTCAGAGCCGACAGAAGAACCTGTCAATAGAAACCCATTCTTCCTTACTCGTGAAATTGCAGGCGAATTTGATGCTCGTTTACGTTCACTGTTCGACTTGACCGAACTCATGAAAGGTGATAGTTCTGTTGTTAAAATATTCCAGCGTCAAGCAAGGGACTTAAACCATTTTATGGCGTGGCAGGAAAAAAATAATAGACCTGCTTAGTGGTGCGAAGATTGAGTAAATAAACAAAAAAGTTTATTTTATACTTGATAGATAAACAAAAATGTTTATAATGACTGTGTCATCTGATAAATAACGGTGTTTCATGAAACAAAGTGAATTTTTAAGATGGCTGATTGGTCAAGGTGTTGAAACAAAGCAAGGTGCGAATCACATCAAACTTTATTTCAACGGAAAGCAAAGTGCAATGCCTCGTCACCCCTCGAAAGAGATACCGACAGGAACGCAACAAGCAATCAAACGCCAATTAGGTCTTAAGTAATGAACTTCCCCTCGCAAGAGGAGTGGTTCAACTTAAGCTGTTAATCTAGTCATGATAAATGGTGAATGCTATGTTATATCCTGCAAAATTTGAAAAAGAAGGGAATAGTTACAACGTCACTTTTCGGGATATTCCCGAGGCAATTACTTGTGGTGATGATTGGGAAGATGCCCTTGTTATGGCAGAAGATGCGTTATTGGTGTCAATGGACTTTTATTTTGAGGATAAGCGTCCTGTACCTATGCCAAGTGCATTACAAGAGGGGGAATATTTAATCTCTTTACCGTTGAGTGTATGGTCTAAGGTTTTACTGCTAAATACTATGATTGAACAAAATATCTCAAATGTGGAATTAGCGAAACGTATTCACGTTAAGCCACAGGAAGTACAGCGAATTACCAATCTTGAGCATAGTACCAAAATTGATACAATTGCTCGGGCATTAAAAGCATTGGGTAAACAGCCTGTTTTTTCTATTGCTTAGTGGTGCATTTTTGGGCTGAAATTTTTAGTGCAATAGTGAGCCAATCATAGCCCTAAATGATAGGGCTATGCTGTTTTATGTACAGGTCGATAGCATCGGTGATAAGTTGATTTTGCGGTATGTTGTGCTGTGCTGCAAAATCAGCAATTTTATCAACCGTGTCAGTGGAAAGTTTGAAAGATTTGCTTTTCATGCCTCGTCTTTCGTCACTTTCTTTTTGTATTTCGGCTTGTGTTTTTGCCATGTATTTTTTCCTGAATAAGAATACAAGGAACTACATGCTTAGTTAGTGCCTACCCCTTTCGGGGTAGGGCTTTGTCTAGTTTACATTCCCACTAATTAATAGTAAGATAACTAGACCAACTAACCGTATAAGCATGGTTATGTTCCTTGTTAGTTGATATTCGGTAGATGCTTCAACATCTACCACCCAAACAAGCTAAGAGTTCCACCTCTTGGCTTGTTAAATATAATATAGGTACACTTAGTGAGTAAGTCAAGTAATTTATTCAAAAATTGAAAAATAGTTGTTTTTATCCCGAATTGATGTATTATTTCTATGATAGTCGTACTTTGGTTATGACTAATTTGATTAAGCCTACATTGATTGTGGGCTTTTTTGTTGCCAAAATTCAGGATTAAATATGAAACATGAGTCTTTCGAGCCGAAAGGCTCTTTTTTTATGCTTAATGAAAATGTGCAGCTGGGTTTGGGTGATTGTCTGGAGATGATGAAGCAGTTGCCTGATAGTTCGGTTGATAGCATTGTGACTGATCCGCCTTATGGATTAAATTTCATGGGTAAAAAATGGGATTATGATGTGCCGAGTGTACAAATCTGGCAAGAATGTTTACGGGTACTTAAACCGGGCGGTCACTTACTGGCATTTGCAGGCACACGCACACAGCATCGTATGGCTTGTAATATCGAAGATGCAGGCTTTGAAATTCGAGATATGATTGCATGGGTTTATGGATCTGGATTTCCAAAATCACATGATGTTAGTAAAGCGATTGACAAAGTGATGGGTGCAGAGCGAGAGGTCATTGGTGAAAATAAGTTTGCACATCGAAATGGTAAGAAAAACTTAAATTGCTATGGGGTAGCATCACGACCAGATGAAACAGCACCACATACAGAACAAGCTAAACAATGGCAAGGCTTTGGCACAGCTCTTAAACCCGCACTTGAGCCGATTACTTTGGCTCGAAAGCCATTTAAAGGCACAGTGGCACAGAATGTTTTAGAGCATGGTACAGGTGCGATTA
>JASGGM010000233.1:0-3552 GCA_047605045.1 Acinetobacter sp.
CGTTTGTAAATCTGGTACAGCAGCCGAAGGTAAAACCTCATCTTGTTCAATTTGCGCATTAATACCCAACTCTTTATTGGCCTGTTCAGTCTTCGCCTTTACCACTTCTGCACGTTTACCTTTAGCTGGCGCCCACTCCAAAATGGGCAATGCACGTGCCACTGCCAGTGTGATGCGTGCTGCCAGTTCCTCACTTTGCACTTTATAATCAGCACTGAAATCACGATCTGTTGCATACACACCTATTGGTAATGTTTGTGCCTGGAAGAAACTAAACAATGGACGAAGTTGATGTTCCAACACCAAGGCATGACGATCACTACCACCCGATGCCGCAAGCAACACAGGCACATCGACCAGAGCCGTTTGTTCAACAAAATCAAAGAAATGCTTGAATAATCCTGTAAATGAGGCACGATATACAGGTGTACCCACAATCAGTGCATCTGCTGCTTCTACTGCGGCCAAGTCATCCTGAACGCGTTGCGGCAATTGATTACGATAAATCGCACCACCCAATAACGGTGCTATTTCGCTGAATTTAATAAAATGTACATTGATCGGCGTGGCTTGACCCAATTCATCTAAAATTTCTTGAACCAATGCTTCAGTTTTAGATGGATGGTTTAAGCCCCCAGAAACAGCAACAATATTTAATGGTTGTGGTGCAGATGCAGACATGATGGAAACCTTATCATTCGATATATTTAACTACAGCTATTAACCCATATCTGCTTATCGTCGTGAAATAATAAATATAGGCAAAATTATCATTTTTTTAGATAAGTTAATTTTTATTAATGATCGCGATTAATAATTGTTTCCATTTATAAATGATTTAAAAACCTACACATACTGCTCTAAATATTGTTGCGTTATTTTCATTTCATTCATTAACCATTGTTTAAACAACATTTTCCGTTCATCTTCATGAAATGGTTGTTGCGATAATAAACAGTAGCTTGACCCATCTTTAAATGCTGAAAAATCTGGTTTTAACATTTGATATTGCAATTCTTTTTCAATCATAAATCCTGAAACCACAGCATTTCCCAATCCTGCTAAACAGCCCTCAATACACAAATAAAAATGTTCAAGCTCTATTTTTTTAAAACCAATCCTGCGCTGCTGCGTATTATTAAACTTTAAAAACTGCTGCCATAAATATGCTCTTGATGTGGAAATTAATATATTGTTTTCTACTACTTTATGAGGAGGCGTCACCACAAACATCGTTTCTTCAACCATTTTTTCATGATACACATAACACCCCCAATCAAAATCATCACGGCGTATTGCCACATCAATGGCCTGTTGACTGAAATCGACTTTTCCACCCCCTGTAAGCAGTACAATTTCAAAACCATGGTTCAATTGTTGGAATTGATTTAACCGTGGAATCAGCCATTTCATTGCAATCGTCGGTTCACATGAAACAACTAGATTTTGTCGTATGGTTTGTTGCCGATTCAGTTGTATCAAACAGTGATCCAGTTGTTGAAAAATATGCTGGCAACACTCAAACAGGATTTTTCCTTGTACGGTGAGAACTAACTGTTTACCTTCCCGATCAAAAATGGCGAAGTTGCATTGTTCTTCTAAGTTTTTGATTTGTTTGCTCACTGCCCCTTGTGTAACAAATAAATGTTTTGCAGCCAGTGTTACACTGCCATACAACGCAACATAATAAAAAAACTTTAGTGAATTCAATGAAAAACGCTCAATCATTCCAAAAACTCATCATGTGTAAGGAGAAATTCTCCATTTTAATTTTTTCCAGATTACCGACAATAAAACAAAACGTAGAACACATTGGATTTTCACGATGCATCATCAAATTACATCAAAGCCGATGTTCTCACAACATCGCAACACAGGACATAACGATTATGATTGAATTTTTATCTGTGGTCATGATCACCATCCTTGCCGTAATTAGTCCAGGTGCCGATTTTGCAATGGTCACCAAAAATAGTTATTTATATGGTCGATTGATCGGGATTTTAACCGCGACGGGAATTGCAACAGGAGTATGGCTACATGTCACTTATACCCTAGTGACTGTACTCTTTATCGAAAATTATACGCCCAAAATTTTATCGATCATTCAATATGCTGGTGCAATTTATTTAATTTATATCGGTTACCAAACTTTTAAACAAAAAGTCATTCACGACGCACAGGCCAATCATCACCCCAGTGCTTGGCAAGCCTTTAAAACGGGTTTCCTGACCAATGCACTCAATCCCAAAACCACGCTATTTGTCATGAGTACATTCACGCAAATTATCCATACCCGCAATTCACTCTTCATTCTTTTCAGTTATGGTGCATTAATGTCACTGACGCATTTAATTTGGTTTATCGTGGTTGCACGCGTTTTTTCAAATATCACCTTAAGAAATAAAATGTTAAATCATCAGGTTTTAGTTAACCAAATCATCGGAAGCATTCTTATGATTCTGGGTATTTTGCTCCTCTTCACACATCTACACTAAACAAAGCCACAAATAAAAAAATACCCCGAGTTTATCGGGGTATTTTTTTAATCTAAAACCTTAAAATGGAACACGTTTATATTGACGGTATTCAGGTTTCCAGAAATTTTTCTCGATATTCTCCAGCAAAATTTCATCGCTGATCACAGGCGCTACGCCCGCTTCCATCGCAGCTTTACCCACTTTAAACGCAATGATACGAGAAACCTGCTGGATTTCATTAATATCAGGTAGTAAATCTGCTTCAGGATTTTCCAGCATCGGTGAACAATCAGCCAATGCATTACTTGACGCCATTAACATACTGTCAGTGACACGTGTGGCCGAGGATGCGATCACCCCCAATCCAATACCTGGGAAAATATACGAGTTATTACACTGGCTAATATTGTATAGTTTTCCTTGATAATTTACGGGTGCAAAAGGACTTCCCGTCGCAATCAATGCCCGACCATCTGTCCACTGAATAATATCGGCAGGCACTGCTTCAACACGTGACGTCGGGTTAGACAATGGCATGACAATCGGGCGATCACAGTTGGAAGCAACCGTCCTAATCACTTCTTCGGTAAACAACCCAGGTTGTGCAGAAACACCAATTAAGATGGTTGGTTTGGCATTTTTCACAACATCAAGCAAAGAAATAACATCTGTTACATCTGCCCAATCTGCTACCGCTTCCGCTTTTTGCGCTAATTTTACTTGGAAATCAATCAGGTTCGGCTGATTATCGGTAATCAGACCAAAACGATCGACCATAAATACACGTTGGCGAGCCTGTTCTTCCGTCAAGCCTTCCTGTTGCATTTGTGCCACAATTTGCTCGGCAATACCACAACCTGCCGAACCTGCACCCAAAAATGCAATGGTTTGATCTTTTAATTGCTTGCCAGATGCACGACTGGCTGCAATTAAGCTACCGACAGATGCAACGGCTGTACCTTGAATGTCATCATTAAAACAACAAATTTTATCTCGGTATTTATTTAACAAAGGCAAGGCATGATTCTGCGCAAAGTCTTCAAATTGAATCAATGCCTTCGGCCAACGGCGT
>JASGGM010000234.1:0-3507 GCA_047605045.1 Acinetobacter sp.
AATTTTTTTTGATTAATGTAGCAACAATTATGCTTGATTTTTCAAAACAAGCACGCTAGCTTTTTCTTCAAGCTTTTTAAGCTTTCTATTTACTGCTAAAATACAGTCATGACAATTACATTTAACTTTTGTGACAATGAATTACAAATATCCCGTTTTGTTGATCACAGTTTACTTATTGGGGAACTGTTTAACTCAATCATTGAGTGCAGGACAAATTTATACTTATCATGATCGTGCTGGCACGCCATTGTTTACCAATAGACAGCAAAATGATAGCCAACTTAAAAAGGTCAAAGTCACCTATTACCCAGACAGTAATATTCATAACTATCGCAATTGGGGCAATTCAGAAGCTTCAGTTTTACCCAGTTTCAATAAAAATAAAAATGCATTCGATGATATTATCCGACAAGCTGCCGAAAAACATCGCATTTCAGCAGGTTTGATCAAAGCCATCATGCACACCGAATCTGGTTTCAATGTGAATGCTCGCTCTCCTGTAGGCGCACAAGGGTTGATGCAACTCATGCCTGCAACAGCGAAACGTTTTAATGTTTCTCAGGCATATGAACCCAAACAAAATATTATGGGTGCAGCCAAGTATTTGAGCTTTTTAATCAAACGATTTGATAATAATTTAAAACTTGTTTTAGCAGCTTATAACGCAGGTGAAGGCAATGTTGATAAATATGGAGGTATTCCTCCTTTTCGTGAAACACAAGACTATGTACAACGTGTTCTAAGTCGTTACCAACACCTTTATGCTGATGATTTAAAGACAGGCACAAATAGCAACACATCTTTAAATGTGCTGTTAAACGATATAAATCGATCTCCAAAAATATTATCTGCCAATAGCGATACAACTAAAATTATTCAACGTACAGATGGCACTTATACCAACATGATGACGCATTAAAATATGCGACTTGCAATATCGAACACTTGATTTTCATCATTGTGTGTCATTTTGCTATTTTTATTCAATTATTCTTGAAATTTGGTCTTCCACACCGCATATTAGAAAACGTGATTTGTCTAATGGACAAATCCTATGTTTATCTAATATAAGAGGATTATCTCGATGATGCGGATTGGTTTGTTCCTGCTTACCAACCTCGCGGTACTGGTTGTCGCTGGTCTTATTTTGTCAGTATTGGGTGTCGGAAGTTACCACGGTGCAGGTGGTCTTAACTTAGGCAACCTACTGGTCATCTGTTTCGTATTTGGTATGGTTGGTTCTTTATTGTCTCTATTTATGTCTAAATGGTTGGCAAAGAAAACGACTGGTACGGAACTGATTGATCCTAATGCTCCCCGTAACCAAGCTGAAGTTTGGTTATTGCAAACTGTTGCAGATCTTGCACAGCGTTCAGGTATTCAGATGCCTGAAGTTGGTATTTTCCCATCTTACCAGTCTAATGCCTTTGCAACAGGTTGGAATAAAAATGACGCTCTAGTTGCGGTTTCATCTGGTTTGCTTGAACGTATGAACAAAGATGAATTACGTGCAGTTTTAGCGCATGAGATTGGTCATGTTGCAAATGGTGACATGGTAACACTGGCACTTGTACAAGGCGTGGTAAACACCTTCGTCATGTTTTTTGCGCGAGTCGTTGGTGATTTTATTGACCGTAATGTTTTTGGTCGTCAGGATGATGAAGCTCCAGGTATGGGCTACTTCATTATTACGATGGTACTTGATATTGTATTTGGCATTTTGGCCTCTGCGATTGTTATGTGGTTCTCTCGCTACCGTGAATACCGAGCTGATGAAGCAGGTGCACGTCTAGCAGGTAAACAAGCAATGATTTCTGCTTTATTGCGTTTACAAGCTGAATCAGAAATGCCAGATCAAATGCCAAAAGAAATGAAAGCGTTTGCAATTGCGGAAGGTAAAGAACAAGGTTTTAGTTTAGCCGCTTTGTTTCAAACCCACCCTTCTATTGAGCAACGTGTTGCAGCATTACAGCAATTAAATTGTCCTTAGTCTTTTAAAACTTAGTCTTTTAAAATAAATGACCTCCTCTTGTAGGGGGTTTTTTATTGCTTAAAATTATAAAAGGTAAATTTTAGACAAAAAAAAGCCATACTCTGTCAGTAGGGAGTATGGCCAAAATAGGAAACTACAGCAGAATTCCTATGCTGTTAGAATATAAAAGCAATCTTAAAATAGTCTTAATTTTTCACTTAACGGGAAAAAATCTGCCAATTTCAAATTACACGATTACCAGTCATAGGACATTGAACTCGATTGGTATGGTTTCAAGTCCCTTTCTCTAGATTTTACACAACTAGATAAACCCATAAAAAAAATACCTGAACACTGGGGTGGTGATCAGGTATATCAATGCTTTTTACAGCAGTGAATAAAAACTTATTCACAAAACATAGATTACTATTCGAATATGTGACAGTCAAACGTAAAGCCAAAATCATTACATTTGTTATACGTAGTATAATTCCACCACAGCTATAATTTTTGTACTTTAAAACATTATATTTGAGAGTCGAAAATAAATAATGTATTAAAATATATGATTGCATTCCTTTTAACTTGAAGTATTGATAAATCAAGTACCCCCCCTTTAAATGATTTTTTATTAACCACTTTCTCAAAAGTTCATGAAATAATCAGAATTTAGGTAAATGAATAAAGTTTTTTAGCTTTATGTAAAAAAAAGATCAATCAAACCACTTATTCTTTAGAATCCATATTTTTAAAATGATTGAGTAATGTATGGGAAATTTAATAATTTTAGGTAAACCTCTAGAAAATTCTGAAGTTTTAAAAAATATTCAGAATCATATCACAGATAATCATTTTTCAATCCCTTTAAAAGATAAGCTCAATAAACAGGTAGTTGAAGTTGAAAATTACTTTGGTGATCATGAATATCAGAAGCTTGAAGAAAAGAAAAATAAGATTAATATCTGGACTGCTGTACTGGCATTTCCTGTATTAATTTACTGTATTTCACTTTTTTTCAGTCACTATGCCAATAACATTGGAATCAATATTGATGTATCACTGATGAATCAAATGCTATTTGACGGTGTAATCAAATACTTATGGGCAATTATACTCTATGGTGTTGTGTTCTTCGGACTAATTTTTTATTTTTACATATTGAATAATCAAAGCAAACAACAGATTGTAAAGACGGTAAATAAGCTATTAAGTCAATCAAGTATTTAACTCAAAGTTACCGAATACAACTAAAGCTTTTAAATCGTCAAAATATGATTACGCATTCGAACAATTCTTGAAAGTTTATAGCTGTGAAAAATTGCAATAATAGTTTTTCTATTTTTAAATTAAAAAAAGGTTAATCATGAAAACTATTATGATATTTGGAACAGCAGTAATCATTGCATTTGGAGTTGTGGCTTGCCAAGGCGATAACGATAGCCCTAAGCAAGATAAAACCACCACACCGCACTCTGTCGATAAAGATCGTTAATACTGGAGCGGCGAAGAAAAGAACCTCGCTTATGCGAGGT
>JASGGM010000235.1:0-3483 GCA_047605045.1 Acinetobacter sp.
ACTTCACTTTATACGAGTGTCGCATTTGCAGCAGGTGGTGACCTCGGTGAAACGGAGCAGCAAGCAACCAACTGGCATGCAATTATTATGTTTGTCATTTTTGTGGGTTTAACGCTTTTTATTACCAAATGGGCAGCGAAACAAACTCAAAGCACACAAGATTTCTACACCGCAGGTGGTGGAATTAGTGGTTTCCAAAACGGACTGGCAATTGCGGGCGATTACATGTCAGCAGCATCGTTTTTGGGTATTTCCGCGATGGTCTTTAGTTCGGGTTTCGATGGGTTACTGTATTCATTGGGCTTTATGGTGGGGTGGCCAATCGTCTTGTTCCTTGTGGCGGAGCGCTTACGTAATCTGGGTAAATACAACCTTTCCGATGTGGTTTCATTCCGCTTAGAAGAAAAACCTGTGCGTACTTTGGCAGCATTTAGCTCACTCGTGGTTGTGGCATTTTATCTTATTGCACAAATGGTGGGTGCGGGTCAGTTAATTAAGCTGTTATTCGGTCTCAACTATAATATTGCAGTTGTCGTTGTCGGTTTATTAATGATGGCCTACGTTATTTTTGGCGGCATGTTAGCAACCACTTGGGTGCAAATTATCAAAGCGGTTATGTTATTGGGTGGCGCAACATTCATGGCATTTATGGTCATGAATAGTGTGGGTTTTAGCTTCAGTGAAATGTTCACGCAGTCCATTCAAGTCTTTAGCAAAGTACATGAAATTAGCTTTGAGGAAGCCTCTAAAATCATGGGGCCAGGTAAACTGACAGCGAATCCAATTGATGCTTTATCACTCGGTTTAGCATTAATGTTTGGTACAGCAGGGTTGCCTCATATTTTAATGCGTTTCTTTACTGTGAAAGATGCAAAAGAAGCGCGTAAATCGGTCGTTGTGGCTACAGGATTTATCGGTTATTTCTATTTATTGACATTTATTATTGGCTTCGGTGCAATCTTATTTGTGTCAAATAACCCACAGTTTATTGATGTCGCAAAAATGGCTGTATCGGGCAAACTTGAATTGATTGGCGGTAACAATATGGCTGCAGTGCATTTAAGTGATGCGCTTGGTGGTGACTTGTTCATGGGCTTTATTTCCGCTGTTGCTTTTGCAACAATTCTTGCTGTGGTATCAGGCCTAACTCTTTCAGGTGCATCTGCAATTTCGCATGACCTCTATGCCAATGTATTACGCAAAGGGCAAACAACGCCTCAATCTGAATTACGTATGTCTAAAATTGCAACACTTGCAATTGCAGTTTTTGCCATGATTCTGGGCATCTTGTTCGAAAAACAAAATGTTGCATTCATGGTGGGTCTGGCGTTTTCGGTTGCATGTTGTGCCAACTTCCCGATTCTCGTGCTCTCAATGTTCTGGAAAGGCTTAACAACACGTGGTGCAGTTATTGGCGGCGTTGTGGGGTTGCTGAGTGCAGTCGTACTTATTGTGCTTTCTAAAGCCGTATGGGTCGATACATTGAAGATCTCTGAAACAGCAGTTAGCCCACTGAATGGCCCAGCAATTATTGCAATGCCATTATCATTCTTATGCTGCTGGTTCTTCTCTATTACAGATAAATCAGCACGGGCACAACGTGAGCGTAAATCTTTCGATGCGCAATATGTCCGCTCGATGACAGGGATTGGTGCATCAGGCGCATCGGATCATTAATTAATCTTAAATCTATCCCTTAAAAGCTCCTTCGGGAGCTTTTCTATTGTAATGTGCTTTATTCGGAAAAAATGTTACAATAATTCGCCTATCTTCCTTGCGATTTATAGTTCTTTCTCATGACGACCAATACACAAATTACTGAAGACCGCATCCTGATTCTGGATTTTGGTTCACAATATAGCCAACTCATTGCACGCCGTGTTCGTGAGGCTGGTGTTTATTCTGAAATGTATGCATTTGATATGTCTGAAGAAGACATTCGTGCTTTCAATCCAAATGGTATTATTTTATCTGGTGGCCCTGAAAGTGTTCATGAGGAAGGAAGTCCACGTGCACCGCAAATCGTATTTGAATTGGGTGTACCTGTTCTTGGTATTTGCTATGGTTTGCAGACTATGTCGGCGCAATTAGGCGGCAAGGTTGAAGCAGGAACCGTACACGAATTTGGCTATGCTGAAGTAAATATTGTTAAACGTGACCAACTCATTGGTGATTTGCAAGATAACGACAACCAATTGCAAGTATGGATGAGTCATGGCGACAAAGTCAGTCAAATTCCTGAAGGCTTCAGTATTACAGCAAGTACACCAAGCTGCCCAGTTGCAGCAGTCAGTGATGAAACTCGCCGTTTTTATGGTGTTCAATTCCACCCAGAAGTGACACATACTGCGAAAGGTGCTGAACTGTTATCCAATTTCGTACACAACATTTGTGGATGTGGCGGTTTGTGGACACCTGAACATATTATTGACTTACGTGTTGCGCAATTACGCGAACAAATTGGCAATGAAAAAGTATTGCTTGGTCTTTCTGGTGGTGTTGATTCTTCCGTGGTTGCTGCTTTGCTACACAAGGCGATCGGCGATCAACTAACATGTGTCTTTGTTGATAACGGCTTACTTCGATTGAACGAAGGTGACCAAGTCATGCAAATGTTTGCCGAGAACATGGGAATTCGTGTGATTCGTGCCGATGCAGAAGCACGTTTCCTCAATGCATTGGCTGGTGAAACAGATCCTGAAGCAAAACGTAAAATTATTGGACGAGAATTCATTGAAGTATTTGCCGAAGAAGCACGTAACTTGGATGGCGTGAAATTCTTGGCACAAGGCACGATTTACCCAGATGTTATTGAATCGGCTGCGAGCAAACAAGGCAAAGCACACGTGATTAAATCACACCACAATGTGGGTGGATTACCTGAAGATTTAGCATTTGATTTGGTTGAGCCATTACGTGATTTATTTAAAGATGAAGTACGTAAATTAGGTACAACTTTAGGTCTGCCACACAGCATGATTTACCGTCATCCATTCCCAGGTCCTGGTTTGGGCGTGCGTATTTTGGGTGAAGTGAAAAAAGAATACGCTGACATTTTACGTTTAGCAGATGATATTTTTATGCAAGAACTACGTGCAAGCGGTTGGTATGACAAAACAGCCCAAGCATTTGCAGTATTCCAACCTGTGAAATCGGTAGGTGTGGTGGGTGATGGTCGTCGTTATGCATGGGTGATTGCACTTCGTGCAGTAGAAACCGTAGATTTCATGACGGCTCGTTTTGCCCATCTTCCTTATGAACTGGTTGATAAAATTTCAACACGCATTATGAACGAAATCAAAGATGTTTCCCGTGTAGTTTACGATGTCTCAAGTAAACCACCTGCCACAATTGAATGGGAGTAAAATCGGGGTTTCAAAATGCAACGCATTTTGCCGATTTTACGACAAGAGCTACGCTCGCGTCAGTCGGGGTTTCAAAATGCAACGCATTTTGCCGATTTTACGACAAGAGCTACGCTCG
>JASGGM010000236.1:0-3480 GCA_047605045.1 Acinetobacter sp.
GTCTGGCGTTCTATGTCACCAAAAATAGCAAAATCCAATCTATTCAAAAACCAGACGATATTGCAGGGCTCAAAATTGTTGTGGGGTCTGGTACGAATCAAGAGCGGTTGTTATTGAAGTGGATTGAGTCTAACAAACAAAAAGGTATAGCCCCAGCTGAACCTGTTTATTTGGAAGATGGCGCAGCAGCAACACTGGCTTTACAGTCTGGGCGAGTCGATGCATCTATCATTCCAAACGTTATGGGGGCATGGCAACAAGCCTATGGTGTCAATATAAAACAAGTCGGACAACTAGATGGCACATGGACAGTTGCAGTTGCACTGAAAAAAGGAACAGGTGCAACCAGTGCGATTCAAACTGCTTTAAATGGTGTGATTGCTTCGGGCGACTATCAGAAGGCATTGGCCCGCTGGAATTTACAAGATGAAGCAATTTCTGAAGCGGTGATTAATCCGCCAATTAAAGAATATTAAGAGGATATTATGAAAGAAGAATTTGTTCAGCTCTCGGTTGCTTCTGAAGAAGCACAACCTTTACTCGATCAATTATTTGCTGAATATGATGAAATTTATGGCAGTTTTTTTGAAGGTAAGGGGCCTGAAGTTCTCGCGCAACGTGCCAAGTATCATCATCAGGAACGTTATGAAGGTACCGATGATTATCTACCCGAGCATGGTGGGCTATTCATTGTGTTAAAGCGAAATGATGAAGTCATTGCAATGGGTGCATATAAAAAATATGACGATGAAACGGCCGAACTCAAACGTATTTGGTCACATCGGCAATTACGCAAACAAGGTTTAGCTGCCAAAGTCGTGTACGAACTTGAACGGCGTGCCTATGAAGCAGGCTATCGCAAGATTCATTTAAGTACGGGCTTTCGTCAAATTCCTGCGGTTAAGTTGTACTTAAGTTTAGGCTACGAACCTCAATTTGAAATTCCAGATGACTGGAATTTTGAAAGGGGCTTTTCTGAAAACAAGATACGCAGCCTTCCTTTTAAAAAGACATTGAAACAAGGGGAAGTCGCATGAGTTTAAATCAATATAAGATTATTCCAGCCCGTTATCCAATACGTTATATTGGCGTGTTTATCTCACTCGTCCTTATTACAGTCGTTGCTGAATCTATTTTTTCAAATAAAAATTGGGGTTGGCCAGTATTCCGACAATGGTTTTTAGATCCTGCCATTTTGGACGGACTAAAAATGACGCTGAAATTGACATTTTGGTCCATTGTATTCAGTTTAATTTTAGGAACAATTGTCGCCATGATGAGATTATCTTCATCGTGGTTGGTTCGATCATTGGCTTGGGTCTATATCTGGATGTTCCGATCACTCCCTTTGCTATTGGTACTGATTATTTTATATAACTTCTCATATTTATATGAATATATCTCCATTGGCATTCCATTCACCGACACGGTATTTGCACAATTTAAAACGATCAATACGCTCGATCAATTTTCGACAGCGTTGGTGGGTTTAGTCATTGTACAGAGTGCCTATACCGCAGAAGTAATTCGTGGCGGTATTTTGGCTGTCGATCATGGTCAATTTGAAGCGGCGGCGGCATTGGGACTTTCATGGTGGCGTAGAACCACACGAATAATTTTACCGCAGTCGATTCGCAGTATTATCCCAGCAATTATTAATGAATGTGTGGGATTGTCCAAAGGTACATCTATTGTATATGTCTTGGCGATGCCTGAACTCTTTTATACGGTACAGATGATCTATAACCGTAATCAGGAAGTTATTCCATTACTTATGGTTGCAGCCGTGTGGTACATCATTGTGACCAGCGTATTTTCGGTATTGCAATGGTATATCGAGCGTCTATTGGCTAAAGGCGAAAGAACATCGGCAATTAATAGCTTTTCCTTTTTCCGTAAACCCAAAGCGGTTCATACCCAACAACGTGTAGGAGCGAGCTATGACAATTAATTCAACAGCGCAAAGTTCTATTGGCCACATCCAAATTAACAATGTATTTAAAAGCTTTGGTGGGCAATTGGCTTTAGATGATATCTCATTAGATATTCCAGCAGGATCCGTGACGGTTATTATTGGACCATCAGGTTCAGGAAAATCAACCCTATTAAGAACCATTAATCATTTAGAACGTGTCGATGGTGGATTTATTCAAATTGATGGTGAGTTCATTGGCTATCGCAAACGCGGCGATAAACTCTATGAACTCAAAGAAAGAGATATTTTGAAACAACGTAAATCGGTGGGTTATGTATTTCAAAACTTTAATTTGTTTCCGCATTTAAATGTTGTGCAAAATATTATTGAAGCACCATTAGCGCATAAGAAATATAACAAGGAACAAGCCATTGCGAAGGCCAACCAGCTCCTTGGTCTAGTCGGATTGCGTGAAAAAGCAGAGGCATGGCCAAAGCAACTTTCGGGTGGTCAGCAACAGCGCGTGGCCATTGCACGTGCTTTGGCATTAGATCCAAAAGTTATTTTGTTTGATGAACCAACTTCTGCTTTAGATCCTGAATTGGTTGGTGAAGTCTTGAATGTAATTAAAAGTTTGGCACAACTGGGTAAAACGATGGTTGTGGTGACCCATGAAATCGGTTTTGCACGTGAAGTTGCCGATCATGTGGTTTTTATGGACCAAGGGCGCATTATCGAACAGGGCCGTACCAAAGATGTATTAGAGTTTCCAAAAGAGGAACGTACTAAAAATTTCTTGGCGAAGGTGCTGTAATTATGTTGATACATATATATTTTCAAAAAATGACGTTCTCGATATTCAATTTAATTTATCAAGATTTAAATCGTCGATGTTTTAAATAATACGTTTATCCAAGTATAAGGTGATAGAAATGGCTCATTCAGTACAATATTCCGATCAAAACAATACGCCAGAAGAAAATCAAATTTATTTAGATTATGCGGCAACTACGCCAATTCATCCCATTGTCATTGATAAAATGATTGAATGTATGGGCTTTGCAGGGACATTCGGTAATCCTGCATCGCGTTCACATCATTTTGGTGGTCGTGCTGGCAAATTGGTCGATCATGCGAGACAGCAAGTTGCAGATTTAATTCATGCCGATCCCGCCGATATTATTTGGACATCGGGTGCAACAGAATCGAATAATTTAGCACTCAAAGGGATAGCAGACTATTATGCCGACAAAGGTAAACATATTATTACCAGTCAGATTGAACATAAAGCGATTCTAGATACGGGCGCAGAACTCGAAAAGCAAGGTTTTGAAGTAACCTATTTACAACCTGAACAACATACGGGTTTAATTACGGTAGAAAGCGTAAAAAATGCCATTCGGCCAGATACTATTTTAGTCTCGTTAATGCTGGTCAATAATGAAATTGGGACCCTAACCGACATTGAAGAAATTGCACAACTCACCAAAGAAAAAGGTATCTTCCTACATGTCGATGCGGCGCAAGGCGTGGGGAAAGTTAATATTGATGTTGCAAAAACACCC
>JASGGM010000237.1:0-3428 GCA_047605045.1 Acinetobacter sp.
ATGCTGAGCAAGTGGTTGAAGCAAACTCCATTGTTTTGTTTGAGCGAGAAAATGCGCAAACCTTTACCATTCAGGCTGCAGCAGAAGGCCAAAGCCGTGTTGTTATTCTGACGGGTGAACCATTGAATGAACCGATTCAAGGTTATGGTCCATTTGTCATGAACACACAGCAAGAAATCGTACAGGCATTTCATGACTTCCAGACAGGCCAATTTGGTGAAATGGCACAGTCTTAATTCTTAAAGGTACAAAGACATCGTCATTCAATTTAAAAAAACCGCTTGTGGTTTCGACTGCAAGCGGTTTTTTAGTTCCCAGAAAGGATTTAGGCAGCCGCGTACTTTAAAAGTTTTTCCAGCGATGATTTAAGCGCCTGTTCATCGTAAGCATTACCGACAAAGACCTCATCTTTATTGCGACTGAAAATGTCACGAATCGGGATAACGGCATTGCTGTCAATTAAACCAAGTTGTACCGCGACTTGTCGAAGCTGATCGACAGCGCGTGACCCTTGCGTTGATCCATAACCGACGAAAGCGGCGGGCTTGCCTTGCCATTCCTGTCCCAGATAGTCGAGTGCATTTTTAAGCGCAGGGCTATAACCATGATTATATTCAGGACTAATGAAGATAAAGGCATCTGCCTGAGCGATTTTATCTGCCCATTGTTGCTGTTTGGGCTGATCATAAATACCCGATGCTGGGGGATTGGCACCTGCAAAAATGGGTAGATTCCATTCTTTTAAATCGATAATTTCGCTATTTATATCATGAAAGTTAAACTGAGAAATGGTTTGTTGTGCCCATTGTGCAATTTTTAGGGCAACACGTCCTTCTCGAACACTACCGACAATAATAAAAAGTTGCATAGTTCTATTCCAGAGTTATGGCTTTGTTGATGATTTACTCAGCGATCGTGGTCTGAATGCTAACGCTACGCAATAAGGTTTTTGTGACTGGGGTTTTCTGACAAATCGCCAAAAGTTTATTTTTAATGTCATCGTCTAATGTATTTTTAAAATACAAACGGCGTTCAATATGCTCAGGTTGATCTTTAGACATTATAAAATCGACCTCCACATGAAAATTACCCAATTCAATATTTTTGTGTTGTGCATACATACGTAAGGTAATCATGGTGCATGCAGCCAGTGCTGAACTTAATAAATCGTAAGGTGCAGGACCCTGATCTTGACCTTCCATGTGTTCGGGTTCATCGGTCAAAAATTGATGTTTACCTGTAATGACTTGACCTTTCCATTGTTCTTCAAGTGCGATGACTTGACTATGACCGACTCTACTCATTTTGATGCCCTCATGTGTGCTGGGAATGCGGGAGCTTCCAGACGTGGTCCTTGATAATTTGCAATTGTGCCAAAACGTTCACTATGGTTTTGCCAATCTTCATAGGCTTGTTTAATTTCTTCTTCAGTTCGACCCACAAAATTCCACCATAGCAACACGGGACTTTCAAAGGGTTCACCACCAATGAGGAGTAGGCGACTATTGGCTTGCAAGGTTAGCGTGACTTGTTTGGTGTTGGGTGCGAATGTAATCATATTATCGCTATTTAATTCCTGTCCATCAATGATGGCTGGGTCGCCTTCAAGTAACATGAAAGCATGCTCAAATTCAGCTTTCAATGGAATCGTGATTTCAGTGCTTTGCTGTGCTGCTAAATCGAGACCAAGCAGGGGGCTATACACCTCTACAGGCGAACGGTGCCCTGCAAATTCGCCAACCAATACAGTATATTCCACTTTGTTTTCAACAAATGTGGGAAGTTCTGGGTAGTGCTGAAAGCGTGGGGCAATTGTGGTTTTATCGTCTGGTAGTGCAATCCATAACTGTGCTGCATGCATTTTTGTTTCTGAATAAGGTGCAACTTCAGTATGGGAAATACCACGGCCAGCTGTCATTAAGTTGACTTGTTTGGGACGAATGAGTTGCGCTGAACCAATGCTGTCGTTATGTGTAATGGTCCCTTCAATCATCCATGTGAAGGTCTGTAAACCAATATGTGGATGAGGACCTACATCTAATCCATCTCCTTGAGGAAATGCAGCGGGTCCAGCATGGTCTAGAAAACACCATGCACCGATCATGCGTTTTTGCTTGCTAGGTAAAGCACGTTTAATAATTGTACCTCGTCCAATTTCTGCAATGCGTAAAGAAATTTCCTGTCCTTGCTCGGCGTGTTGTATAGTCGATTCAGTTTGACTCATGATGTTCATCCTTATGTTTTATTGCATCTGATGGCAAGTTAATCATATTATAACTATCTTAAGTGTTAGTGGGGTTGAATCATAAAAAAGATAATTCTCAACCTTGATTGATATCGCCTTAAAAAAACCATGCTATTACAAAAGCAAATGCCGATTTAAGTTCATTCCACTATACTATGCGCTTTTATTCTTGCTTGTGTCTGTCTGTATGCAACGCTATATCCTATTTGTAGTTGCAGTCTTATTGGGACTGTCTTGGCTATCACCTTATCATTACACGCCTTGGCTCACATTTTCGAGTGAATTATTGGCCTATGCCGCCGCTTTATGTTTATTGGGATTGTACATTCATCGCCCATTGCTGCTGACAAAAATGCATGTGCCACTCTTGATAATGGTATTGATTCCACTCATACAGTGGGTTTTTGGAATTGAGTTTTACTTTAATAAAGCACTGTTATCGAGTTTATATCTATTTGCATTTGCAATGATGGTCATATTAGGCAGTAATTTAAGTCATGATCCGCTACAGAAGCAGCAAGTTTTTACAGGATTATGTTACACCACGCTCATTGCTGGCTTAATCAGTGTGGTTATTGCCCTGTTGCAATGGCTAAATCTAGAACAGGGTTTATGGGGAACCATGCAATTACGTGGCAACAGACCCTATGCGAATTTTGCCCAACCCAACAATATGGCCACTTTTTTGCTGATGGCATTAATGGCCTGCATCTATTTATTTGAAAAACGTAAACTTGCAACGCTGTGGCTATTTTTGGGTGCAAGCTTGCTGATATTTACAATCGCATTGAGTCAATCAAGAACACCTTGGGTGGCCTGTATCGTGTTAAGTGTGTATCTCATTTTACAACGTCATCAATTGCAGCGATTCAGAGTCAAACATATGCTATTTGGGGTGGCGTTATATACCATGTGTTTGGTCCTTATTCCTGCATTGAATGCGATTCTGGTACAAACAGGTTATTCCCATTCTGTGATGACGGGGGTAATTGAGCGCGCAAATTCAAGCCATTCGCGCTTTAATATCTGGATGCAAATGATTTATGCCATTCAACAACAGCCTTGGTTCGGCTATGGCTGGAATCAGACCAGTGTTGCTCAATTGGCAGGCGCAGACTTTTTACAACACAATGAACGAACCAATAGTGCGCATAACTGGATATTAGAGATGCTGGTTTGGAAT
>JASGGM010000238.1:0-3424 GCA_047605045.1 Acinetobacter sp.
TTTTAGCTTAAAATAATTCGAGAATTATGACGAAATCGTCGTACTTTTGTAGATCCAGAGGCTTACCCAGCATAACACTTTGTCAGTCGTTTGACTGAAAAATCGTAAATCGTCCAGTCTTATCGACTTTATTGATAACGAAGCGGTGTATTTAGCGTAAAATTCTTATAATATCGTGAATATTCGATATCTTATCATCATGTTTTATGGGTACAATTTTGCCCTGTCTATAATGCGCTGTCATGAAGCCAATTTAATTGGCATAATAATGCGCTAATGAATGAACAACCTAAGCATTTTATTTGCAAGAACAAATTAAAATTGAGTGAGTGCATAATATGAGTCAACCCAATGCTGTATCCCTAACTCCTGTACCGAATTGGGTGGATGCCTCACTATTGAAAGGAATGTTGCGAGGAATTGAGCGTGAAACCTTGCGTATGCGAGCCGATGGCTATTTATCGCAAGAGCCACATCCGCAGGCTTTGGGTTCGGCACTGACCCATCCTCATATTACGACAGATTATTCCGAAGCCTTAATGGAATTTATTACGCCACCACAACAAACGTTGCGTGGCGCTTTGGCTTATTTGCAAGATATTCATACGATTGCCAACCAGCATCTGCCAGAAGGAGAAAAATTATGGCCGATGTCGATGCCATGCATGTTAGATGAAGATGAAACCCACATTCCCTTGGCACAATATGGTTCTTCAAATATTGGTTTATTTAAAACCTTGTATCGACATGGATTGGCGATACGTTATGGTCGTCGCATGCAGACCATTGCAGGTGTACACTATAATATTTCTTTTCCAGATGCTTTATTTGAACAATTACAACAACATGAGTCGGAAAGTGAACTGAAAAAACTCAGTTTGCAGGATTATCGGAGTCATCGCTATTTTGGCATGATTCGTAACTTTATTCGTCTTACGCCAATGGTGATGTATCTTTTGGGTGCCAGTCCAACCGTGTGTCGCTCATTTTTAATTGGCCGTCAGCATTCATTGGATTTATTGGCAGGAGGAACATTGCATCTTCCTTTTGCGACAGCATTGCGCATGGGACGACATGGATATCAAAACTCAGCGCAGAAACAATTGGGCATTCACTACAATGATTTCAACGGTTATTTGCAAGGCCTACAACGTGCGGTGAAAACACCATATCCTGCATTTAGCCAACTGGGCCTAGATAAGGAGCAAGGTCAGCCTATTCAGATTAATGATCATGTTCTACAAATTGAAAATGAATACTATAGTTTGATTCGTCCGAAACAAGTGCCACAAGGCAATGAGACCCCGTCAGAAGCATTGGCCAATCGGGGGGTTGCTTATGTGGAACTGCGTGCGGTAGATGTCAATCCTTATAGTGCGATTGGTATAGAAGAGGACAGTGCGGCATTTTTAGAAATCATCGCATTGTATTGCTTGTTGCAAGACAGTCCTGCAATTTCTAGCGAAGAGCAAGACATCATTGAAGCCAATCAAGTTGAAGTCGTGGAACGTGGTCGTGCAGCAGATGCAAAAATTCAAACAGGCAATGCCAGTTATGCCATAGCAGACTGGTTGAAGCAACATCTTGATGTCATGCAGCCTTTGGCGAAGTTGTTGGATGAACAAGATACAGCGAATGTATACACACAAGCACTTGAAATCATGCAGCAACGTGTAGACGATAGCAGTCAAACGCTTTCTGCCCAAGTTGTGAAAGATCTGTACAATGCAGGCGGAACATGGAATTTTGGTAGTGCGTTGGCACAGCAACATACCGAAAGTTACCAACAGCATCGGTTGGCGGAAGATACGCAAAAATATTTCCAGGATTTGGTTGCAGAATCAATCCAGCAACAGCAACAACTTGAACAAGATTCAGACCTTAGTTTTGTAGAGTATTTAAAACAATTTCGCTAAACGAAAAAAGAGGATGCCACCTTGCAACTGAGTTACCGTTTAATCAATACTTTACTTGTATTTGCCAGTATCATTGGAATGGCATTTGCACTGTACTTGGAACATGTTAAAGGCTTGGAACCTTGTCCATTGTGTATATTTCAACGGGTTGGGTTAATTGCAATGGGTCTCATTGCATTCATTGCACTGATTCATAACCCTGTTGCAAAAGGCTTTAGACGCTTATATGCAGGTCTGGCAACGCTTGGAATATTATGGTCAGCAGGTGTTGCTGCTCGCCATGTTTGGATTCAACATTTACCACCCGATCAAGTACCCAGCTGTGGACCTGGACTCAATTATTTAGTTGATGTTTTGCCATGGAAAGAAGTTTTATCACAAGTCCTGACAGGTTCAGGTGAGTGTGCCAAAATAGATTGGACGTTCTTGGGACAATCCTTGCCTGTCTGGTCATTGCTGTTTTTCAGTGTTCTTTTATTATTGTGCTTATTTCAACTATTACGAAAAAATTAATTATTGTTGAGATTGAGCCTAAAAACCATGCTGATATTGCATGGTTTTTTTATGTCTTCTGCTATATATGCCATATAGTAAAAATATTGGTTAAGAAAAATTATTTATATAAATTCAAGAATATAAAATCATTTTTTCTTATTTTAGAAATGATCTAGTATTTGTTTAGAATGACTCCTTTAATCAGGTTAGAGCTGGATCATCATGAAAAAAACTTCTTTTTTGAATCAATTAGCGACATCTGCAATGACCAAGTTGTCTGTTGCAGCACTGATTACCTTGGGAAGCGCAAGTACTTGGGCTGTAGATACAAGTGTTAAGCAATTACGTATTGGCTACCAAAAAAGTGCCATCAACTTAGCGATTGCCAAACAACAAAAATTACTCGAAAAAGAATTTCCAAATGCAAAAATTTCATGGAACGAATTTCCAGCTGGGCCGCAAATTTTAGAAGCACTTGCAGTTGGCTCAATTGATGTTGGTGTGACAGGGGATACACCGCCAGTTTATGCGCAAGCTGCCAATAAACCATTATATTATGTTGCCTATGAAGCAGCTAAACCCTTGGCATCAGCCATACTTGTACAGTCAAATTCACCGATTAAACAGCTTAAGGATTTGAAAGGTAAGCGAATTGCAGTACAAAAAGGTTCCAGTTCTCATTATTTGCTTGTACAAGCAGTCAAAAAAGCGGGCTTAAAGTGGACTGATATTCAGCCGATTTGGTTAAGCCCTGCCGATGCACGTGCTGCTTTCCAAAAAGGCGCAGTAGATGCATGGGCAATTTGGGACCCATACTATGCTTCAGCACAACTTGAAGATAAGGCGCGTGTATTAACAACAGGAGCAGGGCTGAGTCCAAATTACAGCTTCTATTTAGCTGCACCAAAATTTGTTAAAGAGAATCCAACAGCGATCAAAAACTTTTTAAATCAAGTGAATTTAGCGGATAAATGGGTTCAAAAAAATCAAAAAGCAGCTGCGAGCTATATCGC
>JASGGM010000239.1:0-3392 GCA_047605045.1 Acinetobacter sp.
CTCAAAGCTGTTGCACATCTATTTAATCAGTACCGTATATTCTATGGGCAAGCCGATGATCTTGAAAGGGCTTATCAGTTTCTCACTGAGCGTTTTAAAAATAAACAGTCTTATATTTTTACTGCCACTATAGCGAAAAAAGTGATTGGATTTGCTCAAGTCTATCCAACTTTTTCTTCAGTCGGTGCAAAAGCTATTTTTGTACTCAACGACCTATTCATAGAAAAAGAATATCGTGGTCTGGGTATTGGGAAAGAGTTGATTCATGCGGTTATTGAACATGCGCAACAAGAAAGTATTGATACAATTGTTCTGGAAACAGCAATAGATAATCATGTTGCCCAGCGGCTATATGAAAAAACTGGTTTTTATAAAGAAACAGGTATGAACACTTATATGTTTAAATATGACAACACCAATAGTGAATATCATTGATAGTTAAATATTATTTTTAGAATCGTTAGACAATATACCTATCGAACAAATAAAAAATGCTTAAAGCCACCCAAAAGTGGCTTTAAGCATGGCATTTAACGGAAATGTAAGAATTTACTTACTAAACGGCAGTGCATATTTAAAGATACGCCCTAATACCTGTCCATATTGCTTAAACAAACTTGCATTATTGTAATTTAAGCCGTATTTCTTACACACTGCCTCAACTTTAGGCGCCATTTTACGATAACGACGTGCTGGGATCTCTGGGAAAAGATGGTGTTCAATCTGATGGCTTAAATGACCTGTTAGAATATGAAACGCCTCCGATCCAGTTAAGTTCGATGAGCCACGTATTTGGCGCATATACCAATGCCCCTTGCTCTCATCTTGTAAAACAGTTTTTGGGAAAACTTCCACATCTTTGGTGAAGTGGCCACAAAAAATGATACTAAATGTCCAGATATTCCGCATTCCATTGGCAACAAAATTACCTGCCAAGACTGGAATGGCACTCGGCCCTGCGATTAATGGGAAAAAGACATAATCTTTAAATAACTGTTTTGAAATTTTCTTTTGGATCGGTTTCCACTCTTCCCATAACTCTTTTTTCGTTTTGCGCCCAAACAAGACCCGACCAATCTCAAGATTTTGTATCGCTACGCCCCACTGGAACAGTAAGCAAAACGGGATTGCATATAAAGGTTGTAGTAAATGACCTTTTTTCCAGCGTTGTTCTGGAAATAAACGGATCAGGCCATAACCAATATCATCATCCATGCCCTTAATATTGGTATAGGTATGATGCTTATAGTTATGTGTTTGTCGCCAGTTGTCCGCGGTTCCAACAATGTCCCACTCATAGCTTTGACCTTTGAATTTTGAATCATTCATCCAGTCGTATTGGCCATGCATCACATTGTGACCAACTTCCATATTCTCTAGAATTTTGGAAAGACCCAGTAGGCCAGTACCTAAAATCCAAGCAGGCGGAAACCAGCCTGCAAAAAGACAAGCACGTCCTGCGATAGAGCTATAACGGACAATAGAATAAATCTTTCGGATGTACTTAGCATCCTTTTCCCCAAGATCGTCTAAAACCTCTTGCTTGATCTGATCCAGCTCAACGGCTAGAGCATCAAGTTCCGATGGGGTTAAATCACGGTTTTTAGCGTTTTTAAAATACTGCGTTTTGACATACATATTCATCATTAAGCCCTCTAATCGTTACAGATCAAGCACTAGATCGGTCTGTGCTGAATTCACACAAATGCGTACCGAATTGTGTGGTTCGGCATTTTCACTTTGATTACTCAAATTCTTGGTGACGCCACTCACTTTGTTACAGGCACATTTATTACATATGCCCATACGGCAGCCATGTGCTGGCTTTATTTCGGCTTCTTCTAACGCAGCTAGAATTGGTTTCCCTTTTGGAATCGTCAATATTTTCTTAGATTGCGTTAAAGTGACATTCACTTCACCTTCATCACTATAAATAACAGGTGTTAAGCGAAAAGCCTCGCTTTGAAAATGTTTCGCGCCTTGCAATAATTGTTCGGCGGTATTTACGAAACCCGATGGTCCACAAGCAAAAACCGTACTATTTTCTAAATCTTCAAATTGTTCAACATGTGATCCATTTAATCGCTCAGCGGGCGGTTCATCACGTGTGCACAAAGCCGTAAATTTAAAGTTTGGATATTTATTTTGCCAAGCTAAAAAGTCTTTTTCGTAAGCCAAGCCAGTATGATGTTGTACCCAGTACACCAAATGCACATCATAATCGGACAATTTATTTTGTCGATCGAGCGCATACAGCATGCTATACATTGGCGTAATACCACTACCTGCTGCCAGCAAGATGACGTGTTGGGCAGGATAATGCTGTAATAGCATTTCGCCATAAGGTTGCCCAAACTCAATTACATCACCCAGCTGAGCCTGTTCACATAACCATGTACTAACAACACCACCTTCCACTTTTTTCAATACCAGCTGTACATGCTGGTGATCGAGTTGAGTCAAACTATACGTACGTTCATAGCGTCGACCAGCAATTTCAACAATGACAGGATGATGTTGTCCTGCTTCACCAAAATTCATGTGATGATTACAACGAATTTTCAGACTTAACATGTCGTCTGCAAGCCATGACTTTTCCACAATCTTCCCAAGCATTTCATGGGTAGACCACAATGGATTTATTTTTTGCAACCAGAAATTTACAGATCTGGTGTCATAAATACTGCCATTCAAAAAGTCTGAAAGCTGTTTTTTTCGTGGAATTGCGTACATTGGAACTCGTAACAAATCAGGTAACTTTAATTATTATACACATGTATATATATTTGTATAGTAGCAGATAAACTTTGCAACATAAACATTATGTATTTCTAATTGCTTCACACTATGGCTATAATTGGTAAACTCTATCCAACTGCTTTCAAGGCTTCCATGGCATCTACCCTCCCATTGACAACACATGAATCGATTTCCTTAGAGGATGTACCGATTAAAACGTCTAATCGTGGTGCTGGTCGTAAAGCGACAATTACGAAAGAGGAATTATTTCAGGCCACTTTAAATTTAATTGGCCCTGAAAAAAGTATTGCTTCTCTGAGTTTACGTGAAGTTGCACGCGAAGCGGGTATTGCACCCAACAGTTTTTATAGACACTTTAAAGATATCGATGAGTTAGCCATTGAATTAATTAATCGCGCAGGCATTGTTTTACGTCATATTATTCGTGAAGCTCGCTTACTCGCGACCAAGCAAGACAGTGTTATTCGTAGTTCTATTGAAATTTTTTTACAGCAGTTAAATGCAGATGAAGGTAACTTAAGTCTGTTACTGCGTGAAGGTTACACAGGTTCGAGTTCCTATAAAAAAGCGGTGGAAGAACAACTCAGTCACTTTCAACAGGAACTCAAAGAAGATCTCATCCGTCTGGAACG
>JASGGM010000240.1:0-3379 GCA_047605045.1 Acinetobacter sp.
CTTTAATGTTGGTCAATAATGAAATTGGTACATTAACCGACATAGAAGCAATTGCAAAACTCACCAAAGAGAAAGGGATCTTCTTACACGTCGATGCAGCGCAAGGCGTGGGAAAGGTCAATATTGATGTTGCAAAAACACCCATTGATTTAATTAGTATTTCCGCCCATAAAATTTATGGCCCTAAAGGTATCGGTGCATTATATGTTCGTCATAATGTGCAATTAAAAGCACAAATTCATGGTGGTGGGCATGAGCGTGGATTACGCTCAGGAACATTGGCAACGCATCAAATTGTTGGATTGGGGGAGGCTGCACAACTGGCTCGGCAGAATTTAGCGGTCGAGCAACAACGGCTTGCCCAATTACGTCAGAAACTACTCACTGGACTATCTGCAATTACGCCAGTCGTATTAAATGGACACCCAACGCAACATGTTGCAAATTATTTAAATATTAGTTTTACGGATAAAAATGCGGTTGCCATTATCAGCGCCATTAAAAAAGTAGCGGCTGTTTCGAGTGGTTCAGCTTGTAATTCACATCAGGCGGCTCCTTCACATGTTTTAACTGCTTTAGGTGCTGCAACACATTTGGCAGAAAATGCAGTGCGTTTTAGTTTTGGTGCTTATACCACTGAAGCTGATATTGATGTGGTCTTAAATGAAGTCAAAAAGGTCGTACAATATTTCTCCAGAAGTAAGCATCAGGCAGTTGTTGCATTTAATTAAATTTTATATTTCTGCTTTAAAGACATCAAAAAAGCTTTTTTGTGATATTGCAAGAAAGCTTTTTATTCTTACCATCATCGTTACTCAATACTGTTCAAAAGTCTTTTTATGTTTAACAATATTTTGCATTATAAGCATGTAATGATAACTTTGGAATTAAGATTTTAATTTACCCAATATAATTGAATAGATTATATGAATGTTCTGGCTGTATGGCATATTTTTACATATTAAGCATAAATTTTGAAGAAATTATAATAAGAGTTTTAATGAGTTGTTTTTATTTGATTTGTGGGAATTTAGATGAATTGGTGATAATTAAATAAATTTTTACATATACTTTTATAATATTAACCCTATTTCAGTATTCTTAATAATATTAGGTGAATTTAATATTTTATTTTTTGGCGTTTAATCAGTTTAATACTTAACGAATAAAGCAAAATGCGTTTCACAATGATGAATGAAAAACATGATTGTTTTCAAAATTGTCAATAATGGAGTAAAAAATTGTCTCGTTTAAATATATCACACATTGCATTTCTCATTCCTGGCAACTATCCAGATGACAATCCAGTAAAAGGACTTGAAGAAACCTTACAACTGTTCGAACTGGGAGAGCAACTCGGCTATAACGGTGCATGGATTCGACAACGTCATTTAGAACCTGATGTCTCTTCATCTGCCACATTTTTGGCTGCTGCAACGCAAAGAACAAAAAAAATTGAACTTGGTACAGCCGTGATTCAAATTGGCTATGAAAGTCCATTTCGTCTAGCAGAAGATTTATCGACAGTAGATGTATTGTCTTATGGTCGTTTGAATGTGGGCTTAAGTGCAGGTAAACCTGCACACGCAGATTTAATTGCTGAACGCGTGTTTGATGAAAATTGGCAACAGCTCGATTTCTCCCACAATCGAATTAAACGTTTTCTGGATAACCTGAGTGGACATTATTTGGGGGAAGATGGTGCACATATTAGTACACCTGGGGTACCAGGTAGACAGCAGCGTCCTCGTTTAAGACCATATGCAAAAGGGTTAAATCAACGAATTTGGTATGGTGGCGGCTCTTTAAAGTCTGTACAGTGGGCTGGTGAAAATAACTTGAACCTGCTCATTGGAAATTTAACATCTGGTGAAGATACCGACGATTATTACACAGCACAATTGCGTCAAATTGCGCTATATCGAGAAAGTTTACCTAAAGATCGTAGTTATGAACCTCGAATTGCAGCAGGTAGGGTGATTATTCCATTAAATAACGCAGATGAAGAAGATGCAGAATATTATAAAAATTTTGCTGCCAGTCGCCATGTACGCACACTTGCACCGCAAGGTGAGCGACGAACATTATTTTCTAAAGATATTATTGGGAATACCGATGAAATTCTAGAAAGATTACATAATGATCCTATTTTAAAAGAAGTTCATGAACTTCGTTTAGAGCTCCCGTATGAATTTACTGTAAAGCAGTATGCGCAAATTATTTCAGATTTTATTCAGTATATTGCACCAGAAATTGGCTGGAAGCCTACTCAATCTTAATCAAAACAGATCCCTTTAAATAAGCAATTTAAAGGGATTTCATCTTTTAAACTATTGGGGGAAACAATAATGAAACTAGACCATAGCATAGGTGCCACATTACTCATTACGATTGTGGCAACTTTGGGGGCTGGATGTAGTCAAAGTAATACAGAAAACAATAATGCGGCAAGTTCAGCCACGAAGGAATCTTCTCATACAGATCGATTAAAACCAGCCACAAAAGAAAGTGAAATCTTAGATAAAAATACACCCGCAGTTCATACCAAGGCCAATCCAGAGGCAATCAAAAAAATCCCGAATAGCTATCACTTCGCCGAAAAAGGGTATTTTACCGTTGCTGTGGGAAGCTTTGATTTTGCACCTTTGGTCACCCTTGCCAGTGACAATAAAACACGTATTGGTGTTGAAGTAGATGCTGCAAATTTATTGGCTGATAGTTTGGGGTTGAAATTAAAAATAGTTCCAACGACATGGGAAAACTGGCCTTTGGGAATTGTTAGCAGTAAATTTGATGCTGTGTTTGCAAATATTACGGTATTGAAAGAACGTGAAGAGAAATATGATCTTGTCACATATCGAAAGGATTCATCGGTTTTTTATGTCAATGAGCAAAGTAAAATTAAAGAAATTAACAATGCTGATGATATTTCTGGTCTGAAAATAGCGGCGGGTTCAGGCACCAATACTGAAAAAGCATTACTTAAATGGATTGCCGACAACAAGAAAAAAGGCTTGAAACCTGCGGAGTTGGTCAATTTTGACAATGGTGCGGGAACAGCACTTGCATTGCAAGCCAATCGAATTGATGTAATGGTATTGCCAAGTGCGGTAGGCAAATGGCAGCAATTGAATGGCGCAAAAATTAAGGCGGTTGGTCTGGTTGAAGCACCGACCGATGTTGCGATTGTATTGAAAAAAGGAACAGGCTTATCGAAAGCTGTTCAAAGTGCTTTCAATGGTTTGGTCGCTTCTGGTGAATATGCACAGGCATTGGCTCGCTGGAATTTGCAAGACGATGTCATAACAGAATCGCTGATTAATCCACCAGTGAAAGCAGAGTAGTGTTAATTATATTTCAATATGTAGATGTGTCATCA
>JASGGM010000241.1:0-3312 GCA_047605045.1 Acinetobacter sp.
ATCAATCAATGTCATAATGATATGAGAAATAGGGGTTGTTAGAGGTTATTGTGCTGGAACAAGATGAATTATTAAAATTGGATAATCAGTTGTGTTTTGCCTTGTATTCGACGCATCTGGCATTTAATCATAAATATCGTAAATTATTAGCACCTTTAGGTATTACTTATCCGCAATATTTGGTGATGTTGGTGCTATGGGAACAAGATCATATTACTGTTTCTAATATTGGACAGCGATTATTTCTGGAATCCTCGACATTAACACCGATGCTAAAGCGATTGGAAAAAATGCAATTCATCAAACGACAACGTTCAGAGCAAGACGAACGGCAAGTCATTATCTCTTTAACAGAACAAGGTATTGCACTAAAACAACAGGTAGCAACTATTCCAGAAACCATCCGTGGTGCTAGTCATTGTGATTTACAAACATTGATGGGCTTAAGACAACAACTGCATGCGCTTCGGGAAACATTGATGAAATAGTTTACAAAAACTGCATAGAAGATGATTGGCTATTTATTTATATTGTGTACGATATATTTGTGAGCGATAAAAAGGAGATCACAATGTCATTAGAAAAAGTTGTTTATGTTGCCAAAGCAAAAGTAACAGGTGGTCGTGATGGACGTGCGGTATCAAGCGATGGTGTGTTGGATGTACAATTAAGTGTACCAAAAGAAATGGGCGGTGCAGGTGGTGCAACCAACCCAGAACAACTTTTTGCAGCAGGGTATTCTGCATGCTTTATCGGTGCAATCAAATTTGTTGCAAGTCGTGACAAATTGACATTACCTAAAGATTTATTCATTGAAAGCGAAGTGGGTATTGGCCCAATTCCGAATGGTTTCGGTATTGAGGCGACACTGAACATTCACTTGGTTGGTCTGGAACAGAGCGAAGCAGAAAAATTGGTAGAAGCTGCACATATTGTTTGTCCATATTCAAATGCAACCCGTGGCAATATCGATGTAACGTTAAATGTTTTTGTTGATGAATAAGAACATATTTTAAAACCTTATTAATGTCATTCTAGAAACATCTGTTATGCAAAAAATCCGAAATTTCGATTTCGGATTCTTTTATGGATATAGCGTAAATTAAAATGATGTATCAAAAAATACTAATTTTTCAGTTAAACTTTGCATCATGTTAAACAAGAGTTTGCATTTTCATGCCAGTTCCGCTTCAAGTAAAATCACCGCATCCCACTTTAAGCACATGGCTCCATGCCACTGGTTCACTTACACAACAGCTGACGCAATTGGGGCAAGGACAATTCTCAGTCCAGCCGATAGCGGAACACTGCCAAAGAATTTCCCTAAAAGATAGCCAGTGGATGGGGGTATCGCCGAGGCACTGTGCATGGGTTCGGGAAGCATTTCTATATGGATCTGAAAAAGAAGCTTGGGTGAAAGCAAAAAGTATATTCCCGATCAAGACCATACAAGGCAAAGCAAGAATCTTTCGTTTTTTAGGCAAACGCCCAATCGGATTTTTTTTATTTCAACGTACATCGCCTGAATGTCAAAGACGCGTAATGTATTTGGATGAAGGCTGGACGCGGCAAAGCTGTTACACTTGGCATGGGTGTAAATTTATAGTACAAGAGACTTTTTTGCCAGCTTTCGAAAATTTTCTGCAAAAACAAACCCATTAGGATTCGTATGACAAGCTTCGCACATCCCCGTTGGCGACAACGACTACAAGCCTATATTTATCTTTGTCGCTTTGATAAGCCGATTGGTACTGAATTGGTATTATGGCCGACATTATGGGCGCTTTGGGTGGCTGCAGGGGGAATTCCCGATATCAAAACCCTTGTGGTGATGATTTTAGGCACGATTTTCATGCGTGCTGCAGGCTGTGCGATTAATGATTTTGCAGATCGGAAAGTAGATGGGCGTGTGGCACGGACACAGCACCGTCCACTGGCGACAGGTGCTATTCAGCCTATAGAAGCGGTTATTGTTTTCATCGTATTGGTTTTAGCCAGTGCAAGTTTGCTATTTTTCTTGCCAATTGAAACCTTCTATTGCTCGTTTGGGGCTTTATTGCTCGCTTTCATTTATCCATTTATGAAACGGTTTACCCACTTACCACAAGTGTTTTTGGGGGCTGCTTTTTCGTGGTCCGTCCCAATGGCTTTTACTGCAGTAGGGCATCCGCTTGATTTAACCTGTTGGTTACTTTACTTTGGTAATTTAGCGTGGACCGTTGCATATGATACTCAATATGCCATTACCGACCGTGAATACGATTTGAAAATTGGTGTGAAATCGACAGCAATTTTGTTTGGTCGATACGATATTCTAATCATTAGTTTATTGCAAATCATTAGCTTACTGCTGATTGGGTCTGCCTTATATAGAGAAAATATACTCCATCCCTATGGAACACTGGCTTTATTTGTTGTAGCAATTGACTTTATCTATCAGTGGACACAAACGCGAACCAGACAACCTTCAAATTGCTTTAAAATGTTTTTACATAATCGTTGGGTAGGTATGATGATTTTTATTGGAATTGTAGCTGCGCTCATTTAATACAACGATGCAATATTTAATTTATAGACTAAGGAAATGATATGTCACAAGACACAAAACAACGTGATCGTAAGCGCTGGGTGATCTTTTTTATTGCGTTGTTAATTCCAATTTTACTGGTATCCATGCTTTTCGTTGCAGCAAATCAGGATGTGAAAACCAAACAGAAATATGAAGCACAACGCGCGGGATATGCTGAAAAATGGAAACAGCAAGAAGCTTCTGAAGCACAGTTATCGAGTGATGAACAATTTAAACAACTCAAACAAGATGACGAAGCGAAAGTTTCTAAGCAAAATCAATAAAATATAAAGATTGATGAAATAGTTAGGATAGCCGTTTAAGCTATCCTTTCTTGCAATTTTGGAGATCTGAAGAATTCGCCCGTTTTTTGTTCCATTCTTCTTTGGTTATTTCCCATAATTCAGCTTCAAGCTCGCCTTCGATATATTGTTCCTTGCCCGTTTTGATTAACCGCATGCCTGTATTCTGAGATATTTTCTTAGATGCAAAATTTATCTTTGCTTTTGGTACACGTAAAACATTTCTATTTAGTGTATTGAACCAGAAATCTGTAATGACTGTACTTGCTTCGGTCATATAACCATTGCCTTGCCATTTGGGTATCAGCCAAAAACCTCTGTTTTTATCTTGTTTATCTGATAAGCGAATCATTCCAATGATGAGGTCTGGTTCGGCTTTCCGTCGAATTGTCCAGAACCAGGCAGTGCCATTTTCCGATGCAGGTAGAGCAATGTTGTTTA
>JASGGM010000242.1:0-3279 GCA_047605045.1 Acinetobacter sp.
GGAGTGTGTGCCATGAATTTGGCTGATCGTGATGGTTTTATTTGGCAAGATGGAAGTTTAATTGATTGGCGTGATGCAAAAATTCACGTCTTAACCCATACCTTGCATTACAGTATGGGTGTGTTTGAGGGTGTTCGTGCCTATGAAACGCCAAAAGGTACAGCAATTTTCCGTTTGCAAGACCATACTAAACGCTTGTTGAACTCAGCAAAAATTTATCAAATGAAAGTGCCGTATGACCAAGCAACGCTAGAACAAGCGCAAATTGATGTTGTACGTGAGAACAAACTTGCATCTTGCTATTTACGCCCACTGATTTGGATTGGTTCTGAAAAATTAGGTATTGCAGCCACTGCGAACACCATCCATGCAGCGGTCGCGGCGTGGGGTTGGGGGGCTTATTTGGGTGAAGAAGCCATGGCATTGGGTATTCGTGTGAAAACATCATCGTTTACACACCATCATCCAAATGTGACCATGTGTAAAGCCAAAGCATGTGGTAACTACACAGTTTCAATTTTGGCACATCAGGAAGTGGCTCACTCAGGCTACGATGAAGCCATGTTAATGGATCCACAAGGTTTTGTTTGTCAGGGTTCTGGTGAAAACGTATTCTTAATTAAAGATGGAAAATTACATACGCCAGATTTAGCGGGTGGAGCTTTAGACGGGATTACACGTCAAACCATTATTACCATTGCCAATGACCTTGGCTATGAAGTGGTTGAACGTCGCATCACACGTGACGAATTTTACATTGCTGATGAAGCTTTCTTCACGGGTACGGCTGCAGAAGTTACGCCAATTCGTGAGTATGATGACCGTCAAATTGGTGAAGGCAAACGTGGTCCAATTACCACAGAAATTCAAAAGACATTCTTTGATGCTGTTCAGGGTAAAAACCCGAAATATGAACACTGGTTGACTTACGTGAAGTAAGATAATCAGTTACTATGAAAAGGCAAACTTGGGTTTGCCTTTTCTATTTTGTGATGGTTGTTTTTATGCACATTGTTTATATTTCTGACGGTAAGGCAGGGCATCGGTCACAGGCATTGGGGTTATTCCAAGCGATTCAAAAACAACAACAAGCCATATTGACTGAAATTCCTATTCAGGATTTGGCAATTTTTAGTCTTTTGCAAAAGATATTAACTGCTCAAGCATTATCAAGCTTATCTCCTCCAACTTTTATTATTGGTGTTGGTAGTCATACCCATTTACGTGTTTGGTTGTTGGGTAAAATCTACCCTCAAGCGAAAACTGTTATTTTAATGAAACCTGGCTTGCCAATCGGCTTATTTGATTATGCCATCATTCCTGCACATGACGGACGAATCAGTCGTCATAATGTACTGCTGACACAAGGCGCATTAAATCCGATTGAAAATCAGCATCGACATCAAATACACCGTGTTCTGATTGCATTGGGTGGTCATTCCAAGCGTCATCGCTGGAATGACGACAAAGTCATGCAAACCATTGAACAGATCATCCAGAATAACCCGCAAGCTGATGTGTGGCTAACGACTTCACGCCGTACACCTGCAGAATTTTTACAAAAACTACGGCAACATACGGTTGCATCGGCCTTACAGATTTTTCCTGTTGAACAAACAGCACAAGGTTGGATTTTTGAGCAAATGCAACTCGCACAAGCCGTTTGGGTCACCGAAGACAGTGTGTCGATGATGTATGAAGCATTAACGGCAGGTTGTCAGGTGGGCGTTATTCTTGTTGATCGGGTGAAACAAGACCGAATTACCCAATCTGTAGATGATTTATTACAGCAGCAGATAGTCTCGACAACAACTCAATTGGCACAACTTCCACAGGCGAAGACTTTCAAAGAAGCTGAGCGTGTGGCAACATATTTATTGAAATCCTATTCAGGTAATTAATGTGAATCTTGCCATTCTTGTGATTATTCTTATCTTGCTGGTTCTATTTCTGGCATTCAGCTACAAATATGCGTGGTGGAAACCTGCTGTAGATTGGAAACGTCCAAGAATTTTGATGTATCACATGGTTCGAGAACATATTGATGGTGCAAAGTTTAATAAACTGCGGGTGACACCGCGCGAATTTGAAAAGCAGGTTGCATGGATGAAAGCTGAGGGTTTTCAATTTGTGACCATGCAGGAATTACAAGAGAATTGGGGCAAGCATCCTGAAAAAACAGTTGCCATTACTTTTGATGATGGTTATTTGGATAATTTGGAACATGCTTTTCCAGTGCTGCAAAAATATCGGGCCAAAGCTACGATTTATGTCGTGGTTGACCGACATGACCGAGATTGGTCTACCTATAAAAAAGCCCATCATAATAGTGGTGAGTTGGCACAAGAGCCAAAATTGAACGATGCACAAGTACGATTTTTATCTGAAAGTGGTTGGGTTGAAATTGGTTCGCATACCATAACACATGCCAATTTAGACAAGTTGAATGATGATCAATGTTACCGTGAACTCTTTGATTCAAAACAACAACTTGAAATGTTAACTGCAAAAACTGTTACCAGTTTTGCTTACCCTTTTGGAATCTATAGTCAACGAGATGTTGATATTGCCAAGCAAGTGGGGTATCGCAATGCGGTGACCACGCAAGAAGGAATAGAGCATACAAATGCTGATTTTTTGCAATTGCGGCGTATTAAAATTAGTGGCAAAGATTCGCTTTTTACAGTCAAACTTCGTTTAAAACTGGGTTCACGCAATGGATAAAGCCAATCGAGGCCAATGAAAAGGACAGTGAATATGCACATTTGTATGGTCATGGCGGGTGATGAAGAGGGTGGGTTAGAAAAACATGTGATTGAACTGACCAATGGTCTGGTGCAACACGGTTTACAGGTGACGTTCATTGCCCACGAAAAATATGCCGAACGTGTACAAGGTGTGACTTTTATCGCTTTAGATTTAAGTAAAAGTCGAAAAAATCCATTTTTATTGTGGAAATTGTTTCAGGCAATTCAAAAAGCAAAGGCAGATGTTCTGCATGTTCAAGCAAATAAAGCAGTTGCAATGATTGCACCGATGCTAAAATGGTTGAAAATTCCCAGTGTTGCGACTTTGCACAATTTGAAACGTAACATATCGGCGTTCGAAAAGTTTAATCGCGTCATTGCTGTGAGTCAGCGTGTAGCCAATCAGTTCTCAAATCAGACAAACGTCCGCGTTGTTCTGAATGGTATTCACCCTCCACAACAAGACGATTCACAACCAGTGCATGTATCGATATCTTCAGATATTCAGGCCATCGCGATTGGTCGTCTAGTG
>JASGGM010000243.1:0-3262 GCA_047605045.1 Acinetobacter sp.
GACTCAGATTGAGTCACTTGAATCAACTTTAAATATGCGTAAATAGATATGGTCATAGAGTCACAAAACCCAGCTTACACTAAACCTGAATTACCAATGAACATTCAGCAGATTCGTCAATATTTACCACATCGCTATCCATTCTTATTGGTGGATCGTGTGACGGAAATAAATGATGAAAGTATTGTCGGTTATAAAAATGTTTCAATTAATGAAGAATTTCTTCAAGGACATTTTCCTGAATATCCGATCATGCCAGGTGTTCTGATTATAGAAGCACTTGCACAAATTTCGGGTATTCTTGGCTTTGTTTTAAATAATGAAACACCAAAACCCGGTTCTTTGTTCCTATTCGCAGGAGCAGAGAAAATTCGTTTTAAAAAGCAAGTTGTTGCTGGTGATCAGTTAGTCTTGAAGTCTGAACTGATTATGCAAAAACGTGGTATTTACAAATATAATTGTACTGCGAGTGTAGATGGTGTAGTTGCCACTACAGCAGAAATTATTATCTCCCATCAAAGAATTTAGAGTAGGCATGAGCAATAACCCATCTATTCATCCAACCGCCATTATTGACTCATCTGCTGTTATTGCATCAGATGTTGAAATCGGTCCTTATTGTATTATTGGCCCACAAGTTACGATTGGTGCAGCGACCAAGTTACATTCGCATGTTGTTGTGGGTGGTTTCACCCGTATTGGTAAATCTAATGAAATATTTCAGTTTGCAAGTATTGGTGAGATTTGCCAAGACTTGAAATACAAGGGCGAAGAAACTTGGTTGGAAATAGGTGATCACAACATTATTCGTGAGCATAGTAGTTTGCATCGTGGCACGATTCAGGATCACAGTTTAACAAAAGTGGGTAGTCATAACTTATTGATGGTGAATACACATATTGCTCATGATTGTCAGGTTGGCGACCATAATATCTTTGCCAACAATGTAGGTGTTGCTGGTCATGTTCATATTGCTGACCATGTTATTATTGGTGGCAATTCTGGTATTCACCAATTTTGTAAGATAGATTCTTACAGCATGATTGGAGGGGCATCCTTAATTCTTAAAGATGTTCCTGCTTATGTGATGGCCTCGGGTAATCCTGCCCATGCTTTTGGCTTAAATCTTGAAGGAATGCGTCGTCGGGGTTGGTCTAAGCAAGTGATTCAAGGTTTGCGTGAAGCATTTAAGCTTATTTATAAAGATAGTCTGACAACGGTAGAAGCGATCAATCGCATTCGTGATGAAATTTTACCAAATGTACCTGAAGTTCAACTCATGATTGATTCTTTAGAAAAATCTGAACGTGGAATTGTACGTTAAGAATCTTAATAATCATTTTCGTAGCTGATGTAAAAAAGGCGAGACATAAAGTTCTCGCCTTTTTTATTTTTAGGTTTTTTTAAGATTTTGTAGCAGGTTTTACGAAACCGGCTTCTTCCGATTTTGGGTATTTGTTTAGCAGTTGTTGCTGATATAAATTTGCTGAAACGTTATTGTGATCAATATTTTTGGCAATACTATATAGTTGATATAGCGCTCTTGGTGCTTTTTGTGATTTAGGAAATTGCTTTGCAACAATGTCATAATTTTTTTTCGCTTCATTATAATTTGGTGGTTCTACTGCTAAATAAAATTCAGCTAACCAAAAGTGTGCATTACCAATATAGACGCTACTGGGATAATTTTTAATAAAATCCTTCATTGGTGTGATTGCTTGTTTGGCGCCGCCTTGTTTATACGCTTCAAGTGCAAGTGTATATGCATCTTTTTCTGAAGTAGGTTTTTGTAGGGTCGATGAAGTCTCAGTATTCTTTGAAGATGTCGATGTTGGGCTGGATGATGAAGTATCGTTTACAGGATTAGCAGGAGAGGCTACTGCTGGCTTGGATTCAGATGAGGGCTTGTTAGCTGGTAAACTGCTTTCATCAGTATTTTGTGTCTCATCGGGATTAGACTCATCGCCATCTACTTTTTGTTGCAAGAGTTGTAATCGCTGGTCAAGATCGTTGTAATGATTTTCAGCATCTTTTTGCAACTGATCGATAGTATTTTGCTGTTCTTCAAGCATTCCTCGAAGCTTACGAACTTCATTTTCAAGACGGTCATTTTTTTGCATGAGCTCCCAATTGACATTGCTTGGTACATTGACCGTACTTGCAACAGGAGTGCTTGCTGAACTTGAACTATTATTTTGGCTAAGTCCTACATTTTCTATAGGCGCTGCCCAGCTTGAGCAAGCCAATGAAAATGCAAAACAACTTAGTGCAGACGTTCTAAACTTCATAGTAAAACCTGAAAAACAATTGAGATATAACAAGCTAAAAACTTGTCAAAGAGTACTAGGCTTTATTTATAAACCTTACGCGATTGAAAGCAATACAAATTTACAATCTTGCATCATTATTTTAGCTTTGAAATAAAATTGTTCAATAAAATAATAATTTATATGTTTTTCAATGAAATTGTATTAGAAGTAATCAAATGCATCCAAATGATATTGAGTGAATATTTTTTGGCTTGCAAGTTTTATGAAAATCTCTATACTTGTCCTTGTAATGGTGACCCTGCTGGTTATTTCGCAATTGTACTTTGTGAAACCCGCCAGGACCGGAAGGTAGCAACGGTAGCAGATGTATGATGTGCCGAAATTTTGCTAGTGGGGTCACCACCATTTATTCTTCTATTTTTCTTCGTATCACTTTCATAATAACATCCATATCATAGCCACGATATTGTAAGAAACGTATTTGTTTCGATAATACTTTAGGGTCTTTAGATACTTCAGTTCCAAACTTTTTTACTTTTAAATTATAGGCTTGTTCATTCCAGTCAATATCTTTTATTTGCTCTTGGATATTTTTGCTTTGTACTTCTTTTAAATGTAGTGTTTGCAAGATTCTACGTGGACCTTTTCCTCGGTTAATTTGACTTGATAGGACTAATTCGGCATAACGCTCATCGCTTTGATAGTTTTTTATTTCGAATTCTTGTAATAATGCATCAACTTCCTCTAAATTCATTGCGTAGCGTCGTAGCTTTTCTCTTAACTCTGCTTTTGAATGTTCTCTTTTTGCAAGTAAAGCAAAAGCATAGCCACGTAGACGAGCGCCAGTCATGGTTTTTTCAGCGTCTTCTTGTGGTGTGTATTGAGACATAGAATAATTTATCCAAATGAAAACGCCTTGAACTAATAGAGTAGTACAAGGCGTGTGTTACAAGCTTCTTAAAAATTAGCTTTCAAGAAACTCAGGTTGTTCA
>JASGGM010000244.1:0-3213 GCA_047605045.1 Acinetobacter sp.
CTGGTTGCAGTTGTTGCTGCACCAACGGCGAAAGCGGGTCAGGATTTCTTCCCATTAACCGTTAATTATCAAGAAAAACAATATGCTGCTGGTCGTATTCCAGGTGGTTATGGTAAGCGTGAAGGTCGTGCGTCTGAAGCTGAAACCCTAATTTCACGTTTAATTGACCGTCCAATTCGTCCATTGTTCCCAGAAGGGTACTACAACGAAATTCAAGTGACTGCAACAGTTGTGTCTTCAGACAAAACCATGGATGCCGATATCGCTGCGATGTTGGGTACATCGGCTGCACTTGCTATTGCCGGTACACCATTCCGTGGTCCAATTGGTGCGGCACGTGTTGGTTTAATCAACGGTGAATATGTACTTAACCCAAGCCATGAACAACTGGCGCAATCTGATCTTGATCTTGTGGTTGCAGGAACAGAATCGGCAGTACTGATGGTTGAATCTGAAGCGAAAGAGCTTTCAGAAGACCAAATGTTAGGTGCTGTTCTGTTTGGTCATGATGAATTGCAAATTGCAATTCAGGCCATTAACGAATTTGCAGCAGCAGCGGGTGCGAAAGCGTCTGATTGGGTTGCACCAACCCATAACGAAGAGCTTCGTAGCAAATTAAAAGATGCGTTTGAAGCTAAAATTTCTGAAGCATATACCATTGCGGTGAAACAAGATCGTTATGCTGCTTTGGATGCACTGTATGCAGAAGCGAAAGCTCAATTTGTTCCTGAAGACGATGTTGATGGCATTGCTGATGAAGTTGACTTCTTATTCGAAGACTTAAAATATCGTACCGTTCGTGACAATATTTTGTCTGGCAAACCACGTATTGATGGCCGTGATACTAAAACTGTACGTCAACTTGAAGTACAAGTCGGTGTTTTAGACCGTGCGCACGGTTCTGCATTGTTTACGCGTGGTGAAACGCAAGCCTTGGTAACAACCACTTTGGGTAATACACGTGATGCCTTGATGGTGGATACACTTGCAGGCACCAAAACTGACAACTTCATGTTGCACTATAACTTCCCTGCATATTCTGTAGGTGAAACTGGCCGTGAAACTGGCCCGAAACGCCGTGAAATTGGTCATGGTCGTTTGGCACGTCGTGGTGTTCAAGCCGTTCTTCCACCAGTTGACCGCTTCCCATATGTACTTCGTATCGTATCTGATATTACAGAATCTAACGGTTCGTCTTCTATGGCTTCTGTATGTGGTGCGTCATTGTCATTGATGGATGCGGGTGTGCCATTGAAAGCACCTGTTGCTGGTATTGCAATGGGCTTGGTGAAAGAGGGTGAGCGTTTTGCTGTACTTTCTGACATCTTGGGTGATGAAGACCATCTTGGTGATATGGACTTTAAAGTGGCTGGTTCTGCAAACGGGATCACGGCACTACAAATGGACATTAAAATCGAAGGGATCACTGAAGAAATTATGGAAGTTGCATTGAATCAAGCTTTTGCTGGTCGTATGCACATCCTAAATGAAATGAACAAAGTGATTTCACGTGCGCGTCCTGAAATTTCTGCACATGCGCCTACTTTTGAAGTGATTAGCATCAACCCAGATAAAATTCGTGATGTTATTGGTAAAGGTGGTGCGACCATTCGCCAAATTACTGAAGAAACCAAAGCAGCGATTGATATTGAAGACAATGGTACCGTTCGTGTCTTTGGTGAAACCAAAGCCGCAGCACGTGCTGCAATTGCTAAGATTCAAGCACTGACTGCTGAAGTTGAACCGGGTAAAATCTACGATGGTAAAGTGATTCGTATTGTAGAATTTGGTGCATTTGTGAACATTATGCCGGGTACCGATGGCTTGCTTCACATCTCTCAAATTTCAAATGAACGTATTGCAAATGTGACTGATGTTTTGACTGAAGGTCAAGAAGTTAAAGTTCAAGTTGCAGATGTCGATAACCGTGGTCGTATTAAATTGACTATGAAAGATATCGCACAAGCGTAATTTAAATTTGATGGGTATTTGAATGCCCATTTACAAAGAAAGTCCACTTGATGTGGGCTTTTTTTATGCCATGATAAGCTGGCCAATTCAAAATTAGAGCATTAAAAATATGCAACTTTACTACTTCTATCGCCATCCTGATGAAAACTATAGTTGTATTTCGATGCAACCAAATGAGCAATATATTCTTGAATTTGTCTGGATTGATTGTTTACGCCAAGATGTGATTGGTAAGGCAGAAGATTGGCAAGCACAAATTGCAGATTTGGCACAGCTAGAACTGAATGAATTTCATCTTCTAGATATTTTGAATATTGAGCATCCTTGTGCTTTTGATGCAATGGATGATTATGATTTTTTGATTTTCCGTAAATTGATTACCTCTAAAGATCGCATACAAACAACGGGGAAAACCGATGAACAACATCCAACTGAATTTGGATTAATGACAACACCTGTAAATTTCGCATTGTCACCGCGGGCATTGGTCACGGTACGTGAATCTGGAAATAAGTCGATTGAAACATATATTGAACGCCTGCAAGGTTTTATGAGCCGTCCGGAACCTGAACAGAATAAATCCCGAAAACTTCCAAATACCCCACTGAATTTAGCATTACGCATTTTAAACAGTATGGTGGACGATTATCTTGAATTAAGAAATCCATTAACGCGTCGTGTTGAATATTGGCAGCAAGAATTATTACAGGGACATCATTATTTTAAACAGTGGCATCAGCTATTACAGGAGAATATGGCGTTTCAACAAGTGGAAAATTTATGTGAAGAACAAATTGAAACCTTACAGGAATTACGGGATGAAATTGTAGAAAACTATCATCATTTGGTGGGGGATGAACAGCGAGAAACATTGGATTTAATGTTGGTACGACTCAATGATTTAAACAGTCATATCGAACGGATTCAGAAACATACTGCACGGTTACGTAGTTCTATTCAGGCTGCCATTGATCTTCATTTTTCTGCGATTTCCAATCAGACCAATGAAAATATGCGTATATTGGCGATTATCACCGCTGTATTTGCACCTTTAACCTTGCTGACGGGTATTTATGGAATGAATTTTGAGTTTATCCCGGGCTTGAAATCGCCCTTGGGTTTTTGGTTAATGCTTATTGTGATGCTAATGTGTACCTTGTTACTGGTGCTTTATTTTTACCGTCGACACTTACTGGGGCGTGGAGAAAAGAGTGTCATAGATATGTTATCGCAACAGCATCA
>JASGGM010000245.1:0-3186 GCA_047605045.1 Acinetobacter sp.
GGAAATATTCAGGTGCAAATCGATGCGGTTTTAAATGGTGAATTTAAATAAGCAGATATAAGGCACAGGGAGAGGCAAAGTGATGATCACGATTACCAATCGCCAAAATAAGAAATTGGCTGTTTATGTAGAAGATTCAATAGAAGGTGGTGAAAACGCCCCTGTTGTTCTATTTTCCAACTCACTGGGCACAGACCACACCATGTGGCAGGCACAAGTGGATGTGTTGAAAACACACTTCAAAGTGATTACCTATGATACACGCGGCCATGGTCAGAGTGACGTCATTGAAAATACAACGCTGCAAAATCTTGCTGAAGATGCAGTGGATATTCTAGATGCTTTGAATATTACGAAAGCGCATTTTTGTGGCATATCGATGGGTGGAATTACTGCCTTATATTTAGGCATCCATCACGCATCACGGTTTTTAAGTATTACTGTCGCTAATTCAGCTGCAAAAATTGGAACCGAAGAAGCATGGCTTACCCGTGCGGATAGCGTTGAAAAACAAGGCCTAGCCGATCTTGTCACTTCAACACATACGCGCTGGTTTAGTGCGGCATTCGACTATCAACAGAATGCTTTGGCACAAAGTACCATAGAGAGTTTAGCCAATACACCAGCACAAGGTTATGCCAATGCATGTCGGGCTTTAGCATATGCAGATGTTCGTGACCAGTTAAACCAAATTACCATACCTACGCTTATTATTGCAGGACGATATGACCCTGTGACAACAACTGCGGATGCAAGCTGGATACAGCAGCATATTCAAGGCAGTGAATTACAGGAAATTCCTGCATCACATTTGTCCAATATTGAACAACCCAAAATCTTTACTGATATCTATCAGAAATTTATACAGGCGCATTGACCGCTTAACGTAATTCAAAAGGATTCTGCCTAAGGAGATAAAAATGGCGTCTCAGGTTACTGCTACCCCAAATAAAGGTATTGATGCACAAGCATTGATTAACGATTCGCCTGTTAGTCCTTATCAATGGATGATTGCAGCGATTTGTTTTGGTATCGTTTTTCTTGATGGTATTGATACCGCAGCGATGGGATTTATTGCCCCTGCACTGGCACAGGATTGGGGAATTGATCGTTCTCAATTAGGACCTGTTATGAGTGCGGCGTTAGGCGGCATGATCATCGGTGCATTGGTTTCTGGTCCATTGGCCGACCGTTTCGGCCGAAAAACAGTGTTGTCCCTTTCAATGCTGATTTTCGGCGGATTTACTATTGCCTGTGCCTATAGCAATACCTTAGATATGCTGGTCATTTTCCGCTTTCTAACAGGTATTGGTTTAGGCGCAGCAATGCCGAATGCCACCACATTATTTTCAGAATATTGTCCACACCGTATTCGCTCATTGCTCGTAACCTGTATGTTCTGTGGTTACAATCTGGGCATGGCAATTGGTGGTTTCCTAAGTAGTTGGCTCATTCCAAAATTTGGTTGGCATAGCTTATTCCTGTTTGGCGGCTGGAGTCCATTAATTCTCATGCTGGTGGTGATTGTATTTTTGCCTGAATCCTACCGCTTCCTCATCGTCCGTGGTGATAAACCTGAAAAAGTACGTCAGATTCTACAGCGTATTGCACCAACAAAAGTGCAAGGCGTTACAGAATTTTATGTCCCAGAAGAACAAAAAGAAAAAGTTGAGAAGAAGAATGTATTCTCGATGTTGTTTTCGACCCATTATGTAAAAGGAACATTCCTGTTGTGGGTGACCTATTTTATGGGACTTGTGGTGATCTATTTACTTACCAGCTGGTTGCCAACACTGATGCGTGAAAGCGGTGCTAGCATGGAACGTGCTGCATTTATTGGTGGATTATTCCAGTTTGGCGGTGTACTCAGCGCATTGTTCATTGGTTGGGCGATGGACAAATTTAACCCGAATCGTATTGTTGCAGCTTTCTATTTTGCGGCGGGTCTGTTTGCTTTCACGGTCGGGCAAAGTCTTAACCATCCAACGTTATTGGCAATTCTAGTGTTGTGTGCGGGTATCGCAATTAATGGTGCACAATCTTCCATGCCAGTTCTGAGTGCCCGTTATTATCCAACACAGTGCCGTGCAACAGGTGTGGCGTGGATGCTGGGTGTCGGTCGTTTTGGTGCAGTGTTTGGCGCGTGGATTGGCGCTGTATTACTTGGTCAAAATTGGTCGTTCAGTTCGATATTGAGTTTATTGCTCATTCCAACAACGGCTGCCGCAATTGCCATATTTGTTAAATCGTTAGTTGCCCATACCGATGCAACTGAATAAGAGGAAAATCGCATGAATGATGAACAACGCTATAAACAAGGGATTCAGGTACGGACTGAAGTATTGGGCGAAAAACACGTTAATCGTTCACTTGAAAATCTAAATGAATTCAATGCTGATTTTCAAAATTTCATTAGCCGTTTTGCCTGGGGAGAAGTCTGGTCACGCGATGGGTTGCCACGGCATACCCGCAGTCTGGTCACCATTGCTGTGTTATTGGCATTGGGTCGTGAAGATGAATTGCGTATGCATATTCGCGCATGTTTTAACAATGGCGTGACTACGGATGAGTTAAAAGAGTTGTTCCTACATTGCTCACTCTACGCGGGGTTACCTGCTGCTAATGCTGCAATGCATATGGCAGAAGATGTATTTAAAGAACTGGGGATTGCAACGAAAAAACAATCCAGTAACGCACAAGAGTAGCAAGAAAACATTGTTCAGTCCTGAGCGACCCATGAAAGTGGGACAAAAGGTGGAGGGTAGACCTGAGTCCCTTTCTGGATAAAGAACGATGTATTTGCAGGAACACAGTTGAATTTAAGGAGAATATTATGTCTAAAATTTTATGGGGCACTTACGCACAACGTAATACGGATCATCATCCGCCAGCTTATGCACCCGGTTATAAAACCAGTGTGTTACGCTCGCCAAAAAATGCACTGATCTCTATTGCTGAAACTTTAACAGAAGTGACAGCTCCGCATTTCTCGGCAGACCAATTTGGTCCGAAGGACAATGATCTGATTTTAAACTATGCCAAAGAAGGTTTGCCTGTAGGTGAGCGTGTGATTGTGCATGGTTATGTACGAGATCAGTTTGGCCGTCCAGTTAAAAATGCGTTAATTGAAGTTTGGCAGGCCAATGCATCTGGACGTTATCGTCATCCAAATGACCAATATATTGG
>JASGGM010000246.1:0-3185 GCA_047605045.1 Acinetobacter sp.
CAAAATTAAAGCTGAGGGTATAGGTATTACTGACCACATTACCCTCAGCATCGGCGACTGAATAATGCGTGGTATCGGTACTTTCATATTTTAAAGGGGTACTGTTAGAAAGTTTTCCGGCAGGGATAATTGTATTGTGTTGAATTAAGGCTGCTCTTTCACGTGCAAATGCTTTACTGGTTAAACCTTGGGCTGGCGTTTTATAGTGTGGCCAGCCACCATCATAATGTGCACAATCATGATTGGCTAAGCGCGTTGCTTCAGCAATAAGATGTAAATTGTGTACACTGCCTTGACCATATTCGGCAAGTGGAAATTGTTCAAGAATATTTAACAGTTCTGCTAAGGTAGTCCCTCCACTATTGGGTGGTGTGAGTGCCAAGTCTACGCCACGATAACTTGACCAGAGTGCTTCAGTTTCACGTGGTTGATAAGCTGCAAAGTCTTTTAAGCTAAGAATGCCACCATTCGCTTTGCTTGAGGCGACAATTCGTTTGGCAATTTCACCGCGATAAAAAGCATCAGCCCCATCACGTGCAATTTGTTTCAGTGACCAAGCGAGGTCAGGTTGACGAAAAATTTCACCAGCTTTATAAAAACTTCCATCGGCCTTGTAAAAAATACGGCTTGCTTCACGATCATGTTTTAAATAACGACTGCCCCAGCTCACAATCATGGCTTCATCGTCGGATAAACGCACCCCTTTTTCGGCAAGATCAATGGCAGGTTGTACAACTTGTTGCCATTTGAGTTTGCCATAGCGTTGATGGGCCAGATATAAACCTGCAACAGTACCAGGAACACCGACGCCTTGATAAGAAATACTTTTTAGAATATCAAATTTCCCTTGGTCATCGAGCAATAGTTTTGCTGTTGTCGCAGCTGGCGAGTGGCTGTAATAATCGATGGCAATGGTCTTATTTTGTTTGGCCAAATGAATCAGCATATAACCACCACCACCCAGATTACCTGCTCGTGGTAAGGTGACTGCCTCAGCTAGACCAACAGCAACAGCCGCATCGACCGCATTGCCACCCGCCCGTAAAATTTCTGCACCTATTTCGGATGCAGGACGGCTTTGACTTACAACTAGTCCACCACTGAAACGTTGTGGATGATGCAAGGCTTCATAACCGCGAGTGTCGTCAATTGTACCTCTTTGAGGTAGTGAGACTGGGTCGATTGCTTGTACTGTCATTGGAAACATTGTATATGTTGCGATTGTTAAGTTGTATAAATAACGCAGTATTGGAATTTACATGAAAATATATTCCCTTATAAATATAAATAATTAATTAAGATATTCATATTTATTAAATGTATTTTGAAAAAATTGTGATACTGTATTTATGGTTTATAAAACAAAGACATATATTTTTTATTTAAATACATCTGGTGTATTTTTATATGGTTTTATTTTAATGTAATATATAATATTTTATTAAAAATAATGAATAGATTGTCGACTGAGACGTGCTAGCATTTACATGCGAAAATTCCTTCTTTTCAGGCTTATATGCTATATTTTCTTCAAATTTAGATTGAAGACTGTTTGAGGCACATTTTTGGCAACCCCATTTTGGTACAATACCGCGCTCGCACTAATCAAACCTTTTTACCTTTGGCGAATTAAAAAACGTGCACAAAGTCCTGAAGCATATCAACAAGAATGCTTGGAGCGTTTTGGCCCATTTGAAACACCGCAAAATCGTCAGGCTATTTGGTTTCATGCAGCATCTGTGGGAGAAACCAATGCCGCCCAACCCTTAATCGAGCATTATCTTCGAATGGGGCATGCTGTTCTGGTTACAAATACCACCAAAACAGGGCAGGCAAGAGCAAAGTCATTATTTGCACAGTCACAATATGCACAGCAATTTCAGGCAGTTTATGTGCCTGTCGATCAGAAAAAAATACTCAGCCAATTTTTTGCTTTATATGAACCGAAACTTCTTGCACTGATTGAAACAGAGTTGTGGCCGAATTTAATTGCAGAAGCACAGCAACGCGAAATTCCATGTTTATTACTCAATGCGCGACTTTCGGAAAAATCGGCAAAAGGGTATGAAAAAATCGCGACAATCACGCAAACGATGTTGCAACAATTGACATGGGTCTTGGCACAAGATCAAGACACCCTGTGTCGATATTTGGGTTTAGGACTGGAAGAGGAAAAATGTCAGGTCGTGGGAAATATCAAATTTGATATTCAAACCCCTTCAGTTTTTTTAGATTTAGCCACACAATTACGTGACGTATGGCAATTAAAACAACGACAAATTTTTACTATTGCCAGTAGTCATGCACCTGAAGAACAGCAGCTTTTACAACAATTACAACCTCATTTAAATTCAAACCCTGAACTTTTGTGCATTGTTGTCCCACGTCATCCAGAGCGTTTTGATGATGTGTTTCAGATTTGCCACAATTTAAATTTAAACACTGTACGACGCAGTTTAAATGAAGCAGTCCAGCCTGAAACACAAGTCTATGTGGCTGATAGTATGGGGGAATTGTGGTTGTGGTATGCCTTGAGTCAAGTAGCATTTGTTGGCGGATCATTGAATGAGTCAGGCGGTGGGCACAATGTTTTAGAGCCGATGGCTTTAAACGTTCCAACGATTACGGGCCATAAATATTTTAATTTTCAGAATATTATTGATGAATTAATTGCTGAAAATGGGATTTTGATTGCTGAAACGGCGGAGCAGGCGGTTGCCATGGGCTTGGCTTGTTTGGCCGAACCTGAGCAGGCACAGCAATTGGCACAGCAGGCGCAAGTGGTTTTAAAACGTAATCAAGGCTCGTTGCAACATCATATTGATATCATGGATGCATGTTTAGCACATGTGACACCTTCCATTTCAGAATAAATGCAATGAACATTGTTTTAATTGAGCCAGAAGCCATCTGTTCTGAATACTGGCGTATTGATGACGTCCGTCAGGTACAACATTTACAGCAGCATTTAAATGTTCAAGTGGGTGATTGTTTGAAAGTGGGTATTCGCAATGGCAAACGGTATCTCACAAAGATTATTGATATCACAAATAATTATGTCTTGGTTAGTCCATTGCATGAGGAAGAGGTTCCTGCGAAACTTCCTGTGCATTTGATTTTGGCATTACCGCGTCCGAAAGTATTACGCCGTGTAATTATGGATAGTGTGACTTTGGGTGTGGATA
>JASGGM010000247.1:0-3168 GCA_047605045.1 Acinetobacter sp.
AATAATCAACACAGTGAACTCTTTGACAATAAAACATCTTGTTTTTTTACAAAAGATTATCACTTATTCGCACATGATTTAGCAGAAACCATTTCACTCCCTGCAATTGATCAAACAATGCTGAATGAGAAAATTCAGGAATGTTTTCATCATCTTCTTCAGCAGGAAGGCACCCATCCAATTTTGGTGGGTGCAATTCCATTTGATACCACGCAACCCTCATCGTTAAATTTTTATCGGCAACATCGCAAGCAAGAGAGTACGTCGGCCGACAGTACGGCTGCATATGCCTTGTCCTCTCTGCAACTGAAAAATAAAAAACAGGTGGTTGAAGGTCCGCATTTTAGCAAGGTGGTTGCGTCGGCTATTGAGGAATTTTCAACGAATCGTTTAGAGAAAATTGTACTGTCGCAGGCGGCCGACTTTGAATTGCTGGATGCGCAACAACCTGCCGCTTTGGCAAACACGTTATTTGCACAAAATCCGCATGCCTATACCTTTGTGGTTCCTGTCGACCAAGATCGTTATTTATTGGGTGCTAGCCCAGAACTGCTCATTTCAAAACACAATATGGCTGTGCGCAGTAATCCACTGGCAGGGTCCCGACCACGGAGTGAGGATGCAGCCACCAATGCTTTACGTACGCGTGAGTTGCAGGCATCGCATAAAGATTTGCACGAACACAAATTTGTAGTGGATAGCATTTTGCAGAATTTAGCGCCGTTGTGTCAGGAACTCAATGTTTCTGAACAACCTGAAATTCTGGAAACCACCACCATGCTGCATTTGTCTTCGGTATTTCAAGGCAGATTAAAAGACCAGAATCTGAATGCATTGGATGTTGCATTGTCTTTGCATCCGACGCCAGCGGTGTGTGGTTCACCGACTCAGCTCGCCAAGCAGTTCATTCTTCAGCATGAGGGTTATGACCGTGAATATTATGCCGGTTTGGTGGGATGGATGGATGCGCATGGCAATGGGGAGTGGGTCGTCACCATTCGTTGTGGTTTATTAAGCCCGAAAAACATTCGGTTGTATGCGGGTGCTGGCATTGTGACGGGTTCAGAGGCCGATCTGGAGTGGAATGAAACCGAGGCCAAAATGCAAACCATGTTGAAAACGCTGAATGCCAGCATTGATGCTACATCAATCTAATTGCTTGAAAATAATAGGTAAAATTATGAGTATTCGAAAAATTGAAAGTTATCATTTGCCCTTAAAACAGGACTATCCAGCGGCAAAAGTCGATTGGAAAGTAGATAAGCAGCGCGCGGCGTTATTAATTCATGATATGCAGGATTATTTTATCAATTTTTATGGTGAAGATTCTCCTCTGATTGAAATTGTGATGCACAACATCGGCAAATTAAAAGCATGGTGTGTGCAAAATGATATTCCTGTGTATTACACCGCACAGCCTGCGCAACAAGCCGATGAGGATCGTGCATTATTAAATGACATGTGGGGGGCTGGTTTAACCGCGTATCCCGAGCAGGCGGACATTGTGAAACAGCTTGCACCAACCAAGCATGATGTGGTGTTAACCAAGTGGCGTTACAGTGCTTTTTATCGTTCTGATTTCGAACAGCGACTCCAACAAGAAAAACGCGATCAACTCATTATTTGTGGCGTATATGCGCATATTGGCGTGTTACAGACCGCAGCAGAAGCTTTTATGAAGGGAATTCAACCGTTTGTGATTGCCGATTCTGTGGCTGACTTTAGCTTACAAGATCATCTTTTTGCCTTGCAATATGTTCAGCGCAATCTGGGTGTTGTTCATCATGTTAACCAGCTCATTCGTGCTTGATTTTCAACATTTTAAAGGGAAGAAACTGTTATGACTTTGACAAATACAAATCAGCAAAAAATTGCATGGGTCACTGGGGTGAATCAGGGTATTGGTGCAGAAATTATGCGCCAATTGACGGCACAAAATATTCAGGTCATTGGTTTTGATGTGTCGGTCGACCAAGTACCTGCTGAATTTAAAAACCAAGTTTATGCCTGTGATGTGCGTCATGCCGAGCAGGTATCTGCGCTGTGTACACAGCTGTTACAAACAGCAGCGCCAGATTATTTTGTGAATGTTGCAGGGGTGCTGCATTTGGGGGCACATGAAGATTTGTCGCTCGAAGCATGGCAACAGACCTTTGAGGTGAATGTTTATGGCGCATTTTATTTCTTACGCCATTTAAGTCCGTATTTCAAACAGAAACGTTCGGGCAGCATTGTCATGGTGTCATCCAATGCTGCGCATGCACCGCGTGTGAATATGGCAGCGTATGGTGCATCCAAAGCGGCATTGACCAGTTTTTCAAAAACAGTGGGATTGGAACTGGCTGAATATGGTGTGCGGGTCAATATTGTTTCACCAGGTTCAACTGCGACGCCAATGCAGTATCAATTGTGGACGGATGCAAGTAGTGAGCAACGTACGATTCAGGGCAATCCTGCGCAATATAAGGTTGGCATCCCATTACAAAAAATAGCTCAGCCACAAGAGATTGCCAATGCGGTGTTATTTTTCCTGAGTGAACAGGCAACACATATCACCATGCATGATTTGGTGGTTGATGGCGGCGCGACCTTGGGACAATAGGCCTGACAGGTGAGTACAGACATGAAGTTACAGCAAGACATTACCCAACATATTCACGGTGTTCTACAGTTAGACGGCGTTGATATATCACCGCAGGACAATTTGATTGAACATGGTCTGCATTCGTTGGCGGTTATGCAATTGGTTGATATTTTTGAGAAAAAGTATCAAAAAACATTGTCTTATACCGACTTTGCCATGTCGCCAACGGTTGCAGACTGGGCCAGTATTATTGATGGCGTGGATGTCTCCTCATCCGATGAAGCACCTGCTGTTGCGCTGTCTTATGCATTGCCGTCGGCATCGGTGGCTTTGTCCGAGATGCAATACGCCTATTGGGCGGGGAGACAAGCGGACAACACAGCCGCACATTTGTATATGGAGTTTGCTGGGCAACATCTGGATCTGGAAAAATTAAAAACGGCCTATCAGAAACTGCTGCATCGTCACCCCATGTTAAATGTTTCCATTGCCAATGGGCGCCAAAGTATTCAGGCTTTTGCTGATCCGCACATTCAGATTCATGATTTAAGTCATTTGGATCAGGCCAGTGTGGCGCAAGCTTT
>JASGGM010000248.1:0-3120 GCA_047605045.1 Acinetobacter sp.
ACGAACAAAGATTTTTCAAAATTTGAGTAATATTTTATGCGTTGTGATATTTATCGTTCTAGCAAAAAAGATGAAATGTATCTATATGTCGTAACACCAGAAGATGGAAGCGCCCCTTTGGAAGTCGTTCCTGAGATGATTCTTCAAACTTTTGGGAAAGCGACCTTTGTCATGAGTTTAGAATTATCTGAGACACGTAAGTTGGCCAGAGTGAATGTGTTGCATGTGATGGATGCATTACAAACCAAAGGCTTTTTCATTCAAATGCCACCAGAGGGTTTGATTAACCCAAATGCTGTAGAACCAGAGGGGCTTCGAGGTGCATAACGCAGACGTTGGGATATTTCAGCAATTTTTATCATTACTTGATGATTTCCCTGAAGATATTATTGCAATTAGTGTTTATATCATTGGTGCACTGGTTGTGATGATATCTTGGTACTTTATTACCCGTGCTCACCCAAGGTTTTGTGCGTTTACCAGTTTAATTTTATTTGCTGGCATTGCAACACCAACAGTTTCTGAAGGCACGAATGCTTCAATTTCACCTGCAATATTTGGTCTATTATTTGGTGTTTTAACGCATGAAGACGCTCTTATATGGATCAATCTAGGATTGATACTTTTCGTGATTGGTATTGGCTGTTTGGTTGGATTTCTTTGGTCTAAATTTTTTAGCCAAAAAAGGCAGAAAGTCCATCAACAACCGCCACTCTAGTTTTCTAGTAATAGTAATGATGCAGTTTGAAAGAGCATTGGCAGCAAAAACTGAAAAAAGCGTTTTTTAATCTCTAAAATAGCTTAACACTTAATATTTTAGGGATTAAAAAACGCCACCGAAGTGACGTTCTATTAAGCTTTCATTGTAGCTAACTTTTGCCAATACTGTGCTTTCAAACTATCTCGTTCTACACGAAATCCTTGATAATACAACTCTGATAAAAATAATGCTGCTTTACCATGACCAGCATGGGCCACACTTTCCAAATCTTTTACTGCATCTACAAAGTTCATTTGTGATTGAATTGTATTTACAGCATTTGAATACACATGCTCTAGGTCTTGTTGAGAGAATTGTTGAATCATACTAAGCTCCTTATTCTAATTATGATTACAATATAACTTCATATCGAAGTTAAATTAGTCTAACTGTAATAGATTTAACTAATATTACAATTAAAATTTCAAGTCAATGCCAATATGGCGCTTTCTACACTTTTTTCAAGAGATTGCAGTTTACATGATTAAACAGTAAACAGAAATATTTTTTATTACTATATTTAGTATAAAAAAGTAAATACAACGGAGAACCTAGCATGGCAACAACAACCATAGATGGCTTTACATTTGGTGCACCGTTTGATTCAGAACAAATCAAGGCACTTGCTCAATTTCACCGTAAACAACTTACCGAAGCAATTTTTCACGAAGGTCAGCATATTGGTGAAATTGGTATAACACAGCGAACAAAAATTTCAGCATTTACGCAACAACTCGATCATCAGCAGCAAGCTGAATTTTTTGATATCTATAACCGCGAACTTGAGAGGTTAGCAGTTGACGATCCTATTCATCCACCGCATGCTGAACAAGGTGTCAGTGTTTTCTTGATAATCGTCATACTTGCAGTCATAGCGATCATATTATATTTTGCTTTTGTACGGCATATTACAAGTTAGTCTGAGATATTTTTTAACTGCTGATAGCTTTAAAGTGGAAATTATCGGCAGTTAAAGCTTGCTATGGAATAATGCTTTTAATTATATAATTTTTCTAAATATATAAAATATAATAAAATTTCTTGAACTATCTGTCTTATGAAGTAATTCTTGCTTTAGACTTTTGCTATTGTGCTTTATTCATGAGCAACTTACACTTATGGGGATAGAGGTTGATCATGCTAAACGCGTTTAAAATTTTTGAGTCTGTAAAAACTAGACTATCTTTTCCTTACTATTTACCTTGTTTTGTCGGTTTAATGGTATTTGTGGTCATCACGATTGGTTTTTTATTGTTAGATGCACCTATAGATCAATCACAATATCGAAAAGTACAAAATCTGGCAGCAATGGGGCAATACCCTCAAACTCAGCATATGGCAAAAGTATTATTGCAACAGCCTGAACTTGCGACAAGACAATACCTACGTTTGATTCATGCCTATCAATTTGAGTCTAATGCGATTAAAAAGTATCCTGCTTTGGATCCAGAGCGTAAAACGCCTTAAGGCAATTTTTTGTATTCATTCTTCAAATAAATTTAGCGCTTAAAATTGTGTTAAAATTTTCCTTTAGTTTGATGTTTTTTTCGAAGGATAAGCATGCAGCAGCAAAATAAATTTTTAATTGACGCAGAAATTAGTGATGATGATGTGACTTTGCCTAATTTGCCTGTTGTAGACGTCCCCGTTGATGATTCTAAAATATTGACTGCGGTTCAAGAAGATACACCACCAGTTGCAGAAGAAAAAACAAAAACAAATTTTTTTGGACGAATGAAAGAAGGATTAACCAAAACACGTAAAAGTTTTACGGATGGGATGGTTAATATTCTGATTGGTGGAAAAGAAATTGATGATGAATTACTTGAGGAAGTTGAAGAACAACTTTTGGTTGCCGATATTGGTGTAGATGCAACAAAAACCATCATTCAAAATTTAACCGAACGAACTGCTCGTGGCGATTTAATTTATTCTCATGCACTGTATAAAGCCTTACAAGAAGAGTTGGTTGCGCTTTTAGCCCCTCGTGTGAAACCTTTACAGATCGATACCCAAAAAAGCCCTTATGTTATTTTGATGGTGGGTGTAAATGGTGTTGGAAAAACAACAACGATTGGTAAGCTTGCTAAACGATTGCAAGGCGAAGGGAAGAAAGTCATGCTTGCCGCAGGTGATACTTTCCGTGCTGCTGCAACAGAACAATTGCAAATTTGGGGGGAACGTAACAATATTCCTGTTGTTGCTCAAGGACATGGCGCGGATAGCGCTTCAGTAATTTTTGATGCTTTTGAAAGTGCAAGAGCGAAAGGTATAGATGTCTTAATTGCCGATACTGCAGGACGATTACACAATAAAAGTAATTTAATGGAAGAGCTGAAAAAAGTTAAACGAGTCATGCA
>JASGGM010000249.1:0-3078 GCA_047605045.1 Acinetobacter sp.
GTTTTACATAAATCTAATTTATCATTTTTATGAATTAAAAAACTTTTTGGAATATGTTTATTGGCATAGAATAATATGTAACACCTATTCACCTTGAGGGTCAAGCCATGAATCTCTCTGCCTTTGAAGCCTTTGTTAAAGTCATGGAAACGGGTTCAATTTCTGTTGCCGCCGATCAACTTTTTATTACTCAACCTGCAGTCACCAAACGAATTCATAGTCTAGAAGATTATTTTGGCGTAACGCTATTTGAATCGGCAGGTCGCGGTATTCAACCTACTCACACCGCCTATTGCTTATTACCCAAGGTAAAAAATTGGCTTAACAACTTGGGAGAAATGCATCACACCCTCAGCCATCAACACGATAAAGTACAAGGTCACTTAAAAATTGGAACAAGCCATCACATTGGTTTACATCAACTACCCCACCATCTAAAACTGTATGTTCAGCAGTATCCCGATGTCAATTTAGATGTACGTTTTGTCGACTCAGAACAAGCACACGAACAGGTATTAACTGGGGATTTGGAATTGGCTTTCTTGACATTGCCTCCTCAGGGCGATGATCGTTTGACTTATCAACCGTTATGGAATGATCCTCTGGTTTTTGTGGTTGCACCATTTCATCCTCTCGCACAACAAAAAAACCTACAACTTTCAGCACTGATGGATTACGCCAGTTTATTGCCAGCTGCCAAAACCTATACCAGCCAAATCACACTGGCTGAGTTTGAAAAACAAGGCTTAAAACCCAAAGTCAGTATGAGTAACAACCCCCTTGAATCTATTCGAATGCTAGTTTCGATTGGACTCGGCTGGTCTGTCTTACCCAAAACGCTCCTCAATCAAGATTTATGTGCACTTGACTTAGACTTAGATTTAAATCGTCAACTGGGCATGGTCTGGCATCCTGCACGCACACAATCTCGTGCCATGCAGGCATTAATTGATATGATGACACAATGATCATGAGCAACGTTTTAAATCGACCAGTCCTGAATCTGCCAAGCCTGTTCATTTGCCAACTGCAACAAACGGTCATCGGGATTAATGGCTATGGCATGATCGACATATTCCAATAAAAAACGATCATTAATGGAATCAGAATAGGCCCACGACTCTTCAACCGTCTGACCAGCCAACCACTGTTCCAAACGCACCAATTTGCCTTGTTGATAACACGGTGTACCTGCAACTTTACCTGTGTAATGTCCAGCTTGAAATTCAGCAGTCGTCGCAATAATCTCAGTAATACCAAACTCACGAAAAATCGGTGCTGTAATGAAATCGCTGGTTGCCGTAATCCCAACCACCTGATGTCCCAAAGCTTGATGCTGCTGAATTGCTGCAAAACCTTGCGGGCGCATTTGTGCACGAATCACTTTTTGCATAAACAGTTCATGCAGTCCTTGCAAATGTGATAAATCATGTTGTGTTAAAAATTCAAATACAAATTCATTATATGCAATGGGATCCAACTGCCCTGCTTTATAATCTTCATAAAATTTATCGTTCATTTGGCGATGATGAACTGGATCAACCAAACCCTCATTGACTAAAAATTCACCCCAAGAGTGATCTGAATCGGTGTTTAATAAGGTATGATCGAGATCAAATAATGCCAATTTCATGCAAATTCTCGTTTAATTTGAAATTTAAAGAAAAAAAATGTAAATCAGTTGCCGCTTTCGGCAAGAAATTCGTTAAGATCATAGCAATTTTTAACTATTTTCTTCGCTCTTTTTTTGTGATGGATGGCAATTTTTTTCATCCCCAATCAAAAAGCAGATAGATCAACAAATTTAGGTAGCCAAATGATCGACTCCGAAGGTTTCCGACCCAATGTCGGGATCATCTTGGCAAACGATAATGGACAAGTGTTATGGGCAAAACGCATTGGTCACAATGCATGGCAATTTCCACAAGGTGGCATTCAGTACGGAGAAACACCTGAACAGGCACTTTACCGAGAATTGAGAGAGGAAGTCGGCTTATTGCCCGAACATGTCCAAATAATTGCACAGACTCAAGGCTGGCTACGTTATCGTTTGCCGAACCGATACATTCGCTCGGGCAGTGAGCCCGTGTGTATTGGTCAAAAGCAAAAATGGTTTTTACTCAGACTGACTGCATCCACGCAGAATATTCAGTTGGATTTATCTGATCCTCCTGAATTTGATCAGTGGCAATGGGTGAGTTATTGGTACCCTTTAGGACAGGTCGTCAATTTTAAACGCGATGTCTATCGTAAAGCGATGATAGAACTTTGTGGGCAACTTCCTTAACCAAAATCTTGCATAAAATAGAGCATTTTGGCGAATGATTTTGCTACATAGTCCTGCTATAAGTGAATTAAAACGGAAATACAATGCTCGGGAGCACGCATTCATGGCAAACATGCAATTAGAGACCCTCAGACGAATTGTTCAGGAGATCAATGCGTCTGTTACTTTGCATGAATCATTGGACATTATGGTGAATCAGGTGTCCGAAGCGATGGATGTAGATGTCTGTTCTATTTATTTACTCGATGAACGCAATCAACGTTATGTATTGATGGCCACCAAAGGCTTAAATCCTGAAGCTGTTGGTGTAGTATCGCTACAATACGGTGAGGGCTTGGTCGGTTTAGTTGGACAGCGCGAAGAAATCGTGAATCTCGACAACGCTGCACAACATGAACAATATGCCTATTTTCCAGAAACAGGTGAGGAGCTTTACAACTCTTTCTTAGGCGTTCCCGTGATGTACCGCCGAAAAGTGATGGGTGTACTCGTTGTTCAAAACAAAGAAAGTCAGGATTTTAGTGAAGCTGCGGAATCATTTTTAGTCACGCTATGCGCACAACTGTCGGGGGTTATTGCGCATGCGCACGCCGTCGGCAATATTGATGTTTTTCGTAAAGCCAACAGTTTATCGAACTATAAAACCTTTCAAGGCGTTTCAGGATCAGGCGGTATTGCCTTAGGACGAGCCATTATCCTCTATCCGCCTGCCGACTTAAGCGCAGTACCCGACCGGGATGCAGACGATATTAGTGAAGAACTCGAACTACTCGACCATGCCGTTGCTAAAG
>JASGGM010000250.1:0-3028 GCA_047605045.1 Acinetobacter sp.
CATCGTGTTGCCCATGAACTCTGGAATAAAGATTTTAAAAGCAGTGCCCGCGCATTATCATCTTTTAGCCGTTTCATTACAGGAATCGAAATTCATCCTGGCGCAAAAATTGGAAAACGATTTTTTATCGATCATGGCATGGGCGTTGTCATTGGAGAGACTGCTGAAATTGGCGATGATGTCACGCTATATCATGGGGTAACGCTGGGCGGAACAACATGGAATAAAGGAAAACGCCACCCAACGCTTGAAGATGGCGTCATTGTGGGGGCAGGAGCAAAGATTTTAGGTCCCTTCACTGTTGGTAAAGACGCGAAAGTTGGTTCGAATGCAGTGGTGACGAAACCTGTCCCTGCTGGGGCTACAGCAGTAGGCAATCCTGCCCGAATTATAGTTAAAGATAATAAAAATCAAGAAGATAATTTTGAATCACGTCGCCGAGATTATGCAGAAAGTATTGGCTTTCAAGCCTATGCAGCATCGCAAAATCAAACTGACCCATTATTGGATGGATTTCAGATTTTGTTAGATCGAATGCAAAGTAACGAAGCTCGCATAAAGATGCTTTGCCAGCGCCTATCGGTATTAGATCCAACATTCAAAGTTGAACCTCAAGACGAACATCCTTTCAATGACGAACAGCTCAAAACCTTAGAAAATGTTCGTCATGAATATGAAAGTCAAAATGAACAAACCAAATAAATCACATTCATGCGTTTTTCAAATGAACCGCATACTGTTACATGCAGATCATTGCATGAGTTTTTGCTTTTTCATAGACTAAGCAAGATGACCTTTTAACAACAAATATGGAAAATATTATGCGTTTTAATACCCTTGCAACAGCTATTCTTACTTCTGCTGTAGTTGCTGCATGTAGTCCAGTTGCTGTAAAAAATACTACACCTGTAAATGAACCCATTGTTTTTAATGAACCAGATCCATCTCCTGCATTTTACGCACTCAACCCATTACAATATAATGAACCTCCTGCTTTTGAAGTTGCCCTAAAACAAGCCATTGCCCAGCCCGTCACAAAAATGGTGGCAACAAGCCAAACCGACCCAACTAAAACAGCAACTTTTGATGTAAATAAATTAATTATTCCAACACTTAATCAAAACAAAGCTGCAATGAAATTTATTCCACTTGCAGGTCAAGATGAACTTGATGTCACGAATATTGATGATTTTTTACAATTACTCGAAGGAAAAGCACGTCACTATCCACCTAAATTTGTCGACAAAAACGAACGCCGTGGCTACGAAACCAAACTTCGTGAAATCCTTACTCAGCTAGAACCTTTAGCAGAAAATGAGAATGCTTCTTACGATATTCTTATTCGTACACTCAAAGCAACCGTGATGGCCCGTAACCTCGACTTGGGTCAGCAATATACAACCAAATCACTCCAGTACGCACAACGTTTAGTAAAAATGAATCCAGATGATCCTGAAACCAATTTCTGGTTTGGCTTCAATTTATCTGAAGGCGGTGGTCAGCGTGAAGCCATTCCATATTTAGATAAAGCCATTAAAGCAGGTGTTCAAGAGGCCTATTTATCTGCGGTGAACAACTACTTATTCCTCGACCAAAAGAAAAATGCACTGACGACCCTGAATAACTATAAGATTAAATATCCTCAAGAAAAAGCGGTTGTTGAACAGCTTACTCAAGAAATTGAAAAGCAAGGTCGCGTAAATGTGTGGGAAAACTTAACCGCAATGAAAGAAGGCAAATATTAAAAAATTGATCGTTAAATAATTTTTAATATTTAAACTACGAATTTATTGTAAATAAACCGCCTTTCAAGGCGGTTTATTTCACTTAAGCATTGAAAAATCAGTAAAGTTCAGTATGATTTTTCAATCTTCCGTTCGTAATTTTTCAATATGCACGTTCCACATTTTAAAAATTATAAACTTGCTTTCTCCTTATTCGGATTCATTTTACTGAGTGGTTGCCAAGTCGTCAGTGTGAAACAACAAGCACTCAATGTCACGATTGCCAATGAGCGAGATAGTATTTTAACACGTGATAAATTGAGTGAAGCCAGCCTCAATGTGCTTTCAATGACAGGGCAAGAAGCCAAAGTATGTGCACTGAACACTGAACAATGCCTGAGTGATATTCAAAAAACGGCTCAAGTTCCTCAAGAACAGCTTTATTCGACAGGAAGTGAACTTTATCTTGCGCAAGCGAAAGCACTGGAGAGCACAAGTGCATGTAAAAGTAAGATTAAAGAAGTATCTAGTCAAAATAAAAAACACATTGAAAAAAAACAGTTACGTGACCAATGCCTAAACGCTGAAATTGCAATGCTAGATAAGAGTATTCGCTATAGTTATGCTTATTTATTTCGCTCCAACCGCCCACCACAACAACGTATTTTTGATAACAGACAAGTACAAATCCGAGATTTTTATAATCAGGCGATTGCTAAACTTATTTCAGTGTATGCATTGCAGTACCCAAATAAAAACCCGCACGGTAAAGCCCTACCCGTTGGAAAAAGTACTTATACCATCGATTTTGAACATTACCCTGAGCTTGCCAACACGCCTATTGAAGATCACATGTCCAGCTATAATCTCAATTTTTCTGGGCTACGTTCTATCAACCGTCGCGACGGTTTTGGATCAGAATTTGTCACGATTTTACCAAAAGAAAAAAATGCAGAGGAAAACAAATATATCCTCGATCCATTGCACCACAATTTCAAAAATGGCATCAATCCGAATATTCATCAACCCCGTTATTTACCAACAACGTTAACCATTGAACCAGATGCCAACACCAGCACTGAAGATCTATTGAAAGATGCGCCCATGCGTGTAAAGGTTTATGACCCCTATCAATATGACACTATTCAGGTCGGTCAAGAGAAATACCCTTTAGCCGCTAATTTTTCTGCGCCTTACGGCTTGTGGCTTGCACAAAATAATTTGGGAAAATCGGCTTATTTATCCCTGATCGATCGAGATCAGAATCTAACCATGCCACATTTGTTCATGCTTGAACCCTACAA
>JASGGM010000251.1:0-3024 GCA_047605045.1 Acinetobacter sp.
ATTACGGAAAATTGTTGTTGTAATACTACCCAAGAAAAATTGGTGAATTTTACTATGACTAAATGCACCCAATAATAAAAGTTGAATACCATGCTGACGCTGGTAATCCATAATATTTTCTGCAACATCGCCATAACGTGTTTCAACAACCACATTAATATCATGTGATTTTAAGAACTCTTCAGGTTCTTTCACAATTTCTGGATGATCGCCCACATACAGCAAATGGCATTGTAATTGGCGTAACAAATCACTTTCCACAATTCGACGCATCATTTTTAGACAGGTTGGTGAATATTCATAAGCAAAGATAAAGCGTGTAGGTACCTTAAAATGATCACTTACCGTCACCACAGCACAATTTGCACCTCGAATAAAATTCTCAACATTACTGCCTAATGTTTTATTTTTTTCGGCAGCTTGCTCCCCGACTCGCCCTAATATAGCAATATCATCCTCTTGCAAGAAATGAAAACTTTGTTCTAAAAAATCTCCCTTTTCCTGAACAATAGTCGCGTCTATATCAAACTGTTCTTTTACTTTTTTAGAGATATGATGCAGTAAATTATTGCTATAATTAATTGCTAATTCACTTTGTTTTTGTTCTAAATCTGCCAATTCCTTGAGCAACATGGCATTACTTTCAAAACCAATCACACCGCTAATTTCCCCCAAATGATAGCTTGCGGGGTAATAATCTAAAATTTGTAATAAAACCAGTTCTCGGTGTGTCTGTTTCGCTATCCATGCTGCCGCTTCCGCTATGGCATTAATGCAGGGTGATGAATCAATACAGGCTATCACACGTTTCATTTTACGCCTCTCTTTGGCCTAAAAGCCTAAGTTTATTCTTGATTTTAACTTAGCACATCTTGGTGATTCTTTTAAATAGCTTTTGTCAGAACTTATGTGAACATCCTATACAATGTTCTTCAATAAAATCATAAAAATGACATCGTTAAAACCCACTTCGCCACTGTCGTGAATCTGATTAGTCCATCAAAGAGAGATATTTAATCATCATCTTATTTTAGTTTTTTCAACTTCTGATGCTTCACATATTCCACCACACATTCACGGAATTTTTGAATAAACAGCTCTTTCGCCCGCCCACGGCGAGTAATCATTGAAAATGGTGCACGATAACCAAATACCGATGGTAATAATACTTTCAATCGACCTTGCTCTATCCAGTGTTGCGCAAAATGTTCAGGTAAATACCCAATATAATTACCTGTTAAAATTAAGATGAGTTGTGCTTCCATCGATTCGACCGTAGCAAAGGATTTTCTAAACCCATGTTTCGCCAATTCATGGTGACTCCAATACCCACGCCGAACCATTTTTTCTTGGGTAATTTGGCCTTCGGTCAATGGTCGCTGATCAAATAACCTATGTTGATCACTACAAAATAACCAATGCTGTTCTTCATATAAAGGTTGGTAAATTACCCCCGTAGATTTGGTATAAAATGCACCAATGGCAACATCATAACGATTTTCCAAAATGCCCATTTGCAGTTCATAAGGACTTTGTACCTGAAGCTGAATATATACATGTGGATTTTCTTGTGCAAATTGACCAATGATCTGATCAATTGAAAAATGATTTTCTGTTATGGTCGAATCGACAATACCTATCTTAATTGTTCCACTCAATTCCCCTTTGATCTGTGCGGTATAGATCGAAAATTTATCAATTTCCTGTAAAATTCTTAATGCTTCCTGATAAAACAACTCCCCTTTTGCCGTTAAAGCAAAGCCACCCCGCCCCCGCGTACACAACTTTATACCCACATTACTTTCCAATTGACTCATGTAGGTACTAATTGCAGAGGTCGATAAGTTTAAAGCATGCTGAGAATTGGCAAGACCCTGATTTTTAACAACTGTTACGAAGATTTGTAATAATTTTAAATCTGGAAATTGCCCTAAACTCATTCTTCTATCTTCCCTGACACAATCAAATTAGTTTAGAAAAGTCTAAACTAATTATTTGATATTTGCTATTTAATCCCAGTCAGTTATGCATGATAAATAAATAAAACAAGCAGATAAAGGATTTGATATGTCTAAACCATTTCACCAACCGTTGGGTGGAAATGAAATGCCACGCTTTGGTGGCATCGCGTCAATGCTGCGTTTACCTGTTGTAAAAGAACCTGAAGAACTCGATCAACTTGATGCTGCATTTATTGGTATTCCACTCGATATCGGTACTTCCCTACGTGCTGGTACACGTTTTGGACCACGTCAAATTCGTGCTGAATCGGTCATGATCCGCCCCTATAACATGGCAACAGGCGCTGCTCCATTTGAATGTTTGAATGTGGCCGACATTGGTGATGTGGCAATTAACACCTTCAATTTACTCGATACAGTTCGCATCATTGAAGAAGAGTATGACCGTATACTTTCTCATCATCTTATTCCCATGACTTTGGGCGGTGATCACACCATTACCTTACCGATTTTACGTGCCATTAAAAAGAAATATGGTCAAGTCGGACTCATTCATGTCGATGCACATGCGGACGTCAATGATGAAATGTTTGGTGAAAAAATTGCGCATGGAACGACATTTCGCCGCGCTGTCGAAGAAGGCTTACTGGATTGCAATCGTGTGGTGCAAATTGGTTTACGTGCACAAGGCTACAGTGCAGATGACTTTAACTGGTCACGCCGCCAAGGTTTTCGTGTCGTACAAGCTGAAGAATGTTGGCATAAATCGCTGGTTGCATTAATGCAGGAAGTACGCCAACACGTCGATGGTGGTCCTGTGTATTTATCTTTTGATATCGATGGTATCGATCCTGCATGGGCGCCAGGTACAGGTACACCAGAAGTAGGTGGACTCACCACCATTCAAGCCATGGAAATCATCCGTGGATGTGCAGGATTAAATCTGGTTGGTTGTGACTTGGTCGAAGTGTCTCCCCCCTATGACACGACTGGCAATACAGCATTATTGGCTGCAAATTTACTTTATGAAATGCTCTGTGTTTTGCCCAATGTACAACGTAAT
>JASGGM010000252.1:0-3019 GCA_047605045.1 Acinetobacter sp.
TAATGTATATGAGTATTTTTATTTATCTAAATATGAATATTTTTTTAAATTATATGAAAATATTAATTTTATTTAATTAAAAAATCAGTAGAATAATAGGTCAAGCTATATATTAAATAGTTGTAATTATATATTTTTTATTGATATATATAATGGGTTTTATTTGTAGTGGTTTAAGCTATATATTATTTTATACTAGAATCTGTTGGAATTTCATAATGGTAGCCAAATAAATATACAGGCTGAAGCAACTGAATTTTCATAGTTCTGCTTTAACTTGTCATGGCGTGTAGCAATTCCTTTAAACTGTTTAAGTCTTGCAAATGTATTTTCAACTAAGTTTCTGCTTCAAGTTCTTTCAGACGAGCAATTAATGATACATCCATTCCCATATTTGGCACGCCACTTATAGAAAGTAGTATTGCTCATGCCATGTTCACGGCAAAGGCTTGCAACGGGTGTACCTGATTCAGCTTCTTTCAAGATAGACCTGATCTGACTGTCAGTAAATTTAGATGTTTTCATGTAGAATCTCCTGCCTGTATCTTAAGAGAAAATTCCACTTTTAGATCCTTTTATTTTTAGGGCGATTACCAGAAAGCCTATACAATGTATAAGATTTTTATTCAAATATCTTGGAGAAAAATATGAAAGATATTGGAGTTCTAGAAATAAATGACATTGGTAATGATGTAGAGGGCTTATCGTTATTGTTAGAAGATTCTGTTAATGGTGGAGCTTCAATAGGTTTTTTAGCTCCTATAGAAAAGGATGAGATTTTAAATTATTGGCGTGAGGTCAACACTAAATTAGCACAAGGTAATAGCCGTCTCTGGATTGCAATTCAGTATGGAAAAATTGTAGGTAGTGTTCAATTGTCTTTGGTAAGTAAAAAAAATGGGGTTCACAGAGCTGAAGTTGAAAAATTAATGGTTCATTCCTCATCAAGAAAACAAGGAATAGCAACGTTACTACTCAAGGAACTAGAAAATTTTTCTAGAAAAATTGGGTTGCAATTACTTGTGTTAGATACACGTGAAGGTGATGTTTCTGAGATTGTATATACTAAAATTGGCTTTATTCGAGTGGGTGTAATCCCAAGTTTCGCATTAAGCTCAAACGGCAACTATGATGGAACAGCTATTTATTATAAAAGTCTTGTCTTAACCGAATAGCGCTTAAGTCAGATACTGTGGTTTGATCGTTAGCGCGACCAGCGATGTAAAGTTCCCCCTTCAATCATGAAGCCCAAATCGCCAATGGCATAATATCCTAAATGATCAGTGAGTTTTGGTCATTCGAAATAGTGAGTAGCAAGCGTTCCTCTGTCGTTGGTCGTGTGCGGTGATCAATTCCATATTTGCAATGAGCTGATCGTGCTGAATGGACACGCCTTTCGGGAATGATATGGTTTCTGAGGAAAATTGTATGAATGCAATATCGTTCGACTGCGGCCAATGAAGACTGCTTTGTCCACATGCTTTTTTCAGGAGATCTTGGTCGAGGGAAGATAAGGGTAAGCTGAAAGCTTCTAGGCTGGATGTTTTGACAATCAATTCTGGATTTAAACCCAGAGCGGCAAGTAGGGCATAACCACCGAAACTATGTGCGATGAAATAAATCGGGCCATTATGCTGTTTTTAAATGATAAGTTAATCGCCACCACCACCTCCGCCATCACCTCCACCACCATCAGAGCTACCGCCACCATCGGAAGCGCCACCACCATCAGAAATAGTACTCGCATCATTCCATGCTTCAGAAGCACCGCTACCGCTAAATGTCCCCCCATTGCCAGAATAGCTTGCCGAAGAAGGCCGATCATTCAGACTATTGATATAGTCGTCTGTCATGATGATTTCTTGAAAAGAAAGTTGCCTTAAAACTTGCGTATTTTGGTGGTCCAACTCTTCTAGGTGTTGTTGTTTTATTTTATGGTCTCGACGGTGTTTCGCCAAGCGTCGAAGGCGTAGTATACCGATCAAGATGAGAAGAATTAAAGTGATGGCAATCAGTACTTTTAACATGATTCTTTCGACATGGTTGCTGTTTTAATTTTATACAGTATGTACGATATTTTGGAAAAAATTAAGTCCAAAATGCAAAAACAGGCAGCCTTGGTTTGCTATGAAGTGATAAAACGACTTGAATTTATCAGGGTGATTGTTTAGGCTGAAATAGCCTAAGTATACTGAGATGTATTATGCAAGATGCCATTGCAATCCAAAATTTAAAACAAGATATCTCACAACTCAGACAAAGTATTTGGCCACCACAAGGCTTATCTGAAGTTGAAGGTCTACCGATTTATTATGGAACAAGCAGTCAAGTTAAATCCTATTTTTCACAGTGGCAATTGCTCATTGAAAGGGCACAGCAACTTTGCCAACCTTTCTTGCAAGATGAGCCAATTGATGCTGTTCATCTGCCGAGTCATTTAAATTTACCACTCTTCTTTTTTAACGTAGATCGCATTCGTATTAATAAAACACGTGCAAAAGAATCGAAAACCTTTCGAGGAATTGCTGCATTACAAGACAAATGTGGCCAATTCACAGCCGATCAACTGAATAATATGCAACGATGGCTTGAAAAAGAGGATGGGGCAGTGTTGGTTGCACATCGGGAATTTATTGATTTAAGAACCTATATTTTTCAGCATGGGCAGTCTGAATACACACGTACACGATTTTATGTGAATGGCATTGTACTGGCAGTACAACCACATTTTAAAATAGTCGATGCACGTGACAAACCCAGAAAGCAACGCAGTGACTGCTATAGCGATCCATTGGCGGATAATCTAATCTGGAAAATTTACGGAAAGATTCGTTAGTAAAACATCACCCTCGTTTTGAAAATGATGTTTTCATTTTTATAGAGATTTACTGATCCCAAAAAGGTTTAACTTTTACAAGTTTTTTGATCTTTTTGATGATTATTTCCTGATGATGATCTTGCTGAGCATGTAACCAACCCACTGCAAACCATAATTGTGGCGTCTGTTCGGTATGCACTT
>JASGGM010000253.1:0-2981 GCA_047605045.1 Acinetobacter sp.
GTTCACCCTGCTCTTTTTCATCATTTGCAACAATTCTTGCTTTATGCGCACATGAACGATATACCGCTTCTGCCAGCAGCTTTTCATCACCCGCCACTAATGCATCGATATGCAATTCCAGCCATTCCAGAAACTCAATGTCCCCAAGAAGTGCATATTTAATCACTTCAGACAATCCTGCTGACAATTCACGTGGCGGTAAGGTTTTGAGTTGAGCCATATCGGCCAGAACCACTTGAGGTTGCTTGAAGGCTCCAATCATATTTTTACCTAATGGATGATTGATGCCTGTTTTCCCACCAACACTAGAATCTACTTGTGACAACAATGTGGTCGGAACTTGTACAAAATTCACACCACGCTGAAAACTTGCCGCAGCAAAACCCGCCATGTCACCAATAACACCACCACCGAGAGCCACCACCGTACTGTCTCGGTTAAACCCTGCTTGTAATAATGCATCAAAAATCAGATTTAAATTTTCAATATTTTTATATTTTTCACCATCAGGCAAAATACAATGCGCGACCGTTTTCCCCAATTTGGTTAATGCATCCTGATAGGCGGTTAAATACAATGGTGCGATGGTCGTGTTCGTCACAATCATTACCTGCCGACCTGAGATATAAGGTGCAAGTAATTGTTCTGGGTTTAATTGACTGCCAATAAAAATTGGGTAACGACGATCACCGAGTTCTACGTGTAAAGTTTGCATGTCTCAACCAAAGAGATAGAGTTAATTTAAATAAAAAGTTGAAATATCTTTCAAAATTTTTTGTGCCAACTCACGGGCAGCACCTTGATGCGTATCGATAATATAATGCGCAATATCCCGATAAAGCGGGTCTCGTATTGTGAGTAAATCACGTAATCGCTGCTCTGGATTTTCGACTTGAAGTAATGGTCGATTTTTATCCCGATAGGTCCGTTGTAATTGAATCTCTACTGGCGCATAAAGATAAACGACTATACCACGTTGCTTTAATGCATTTCGGTTGGGTAATTGTGTCACTACACCACCACCTGTCGCCAAGACTAAATTGGAGCGCCGCGTTAACTCATCAATAACGCTTTGTTCTCGTTGGCGAAAACCTATTTCACCTTCTTTTTCAAAAATCCATGCGACTGATGCACCTGTTTTTCTTTCAATCTCATGATCACTATCCACAAACTCTCGACCTAACAGTTCCGCCAAGTGTCGTCCAACTGTGGTTTTTCCCGCCCCCATGGGCCCTACCAAATAGATATTTGGTAACGGGTCTAATGCTTTCTTTGGCAAGGAGCCACCTATTCAATTACAGCAACCTTTTTATATTAATGATTTCTCGAAACAGTGTCATTAACAATTCGTGGTGTAATAAAAATTAATAGCTCTTGTTTTGAGTCAGTTACCGTTTTATTTTTAAATAACCAGCCCAAATATGGAATATCTCCCAATAGGGGCACCTTACTGGTACTACTGGCATGGGTGTTTTCATAGATCCCACCTAACACAATCGTCTCACCATTATCGACCAATAAGTTCGTCTCAACTGCATTGGTATCAATAATGTAACCCGCATCGGTTAGGGTTCCCACAGAATCTTTGGAAATTTTCAGTTGCATTTGTACATTGCCGTCCGGCGTAATACTTGGCGTCACTTCCAAAGACAGATTCGCATCCTGAAACGTGGTATTGGTCCCACTGTTGGAACTCGAACTCTGATAAGGAATTTTCGTTCCCGAACTAATTAAGGCTTTTTGTTTATCGCCGGTCATGACTTTTGGGGTTGAAACCACTTCAGCAAGGCCATCTTCTTGTAATGCTGAAAGTTCCAGTGTTAACAGGTTATCTGCGGTATTGATTAAACCAAATGCAATACTTGAAACGGTTGAACTTGATGAAGATGCGCCCAAATCCACACTTAAATTATCTGTAATGATGTCATCTTCACCATTATATTTATTGTTCCATTGCGTCATCAAATTATCGGTATTTGATGCAACACTGGTGCTTCCATTTGATAAGAAGCCCCATTTTATTCCCATCGATTTAGATAAATCCTTGGTTGCTCTTACAATTCTGGCTTCAATCATTACTTGCCGAACAGGAATATCCAGTTTCTCAATCAAGCGTTTTATTTGTTCAATTTTGGACGCCGTATCATGAATAATCAAGGTATTGGTTCGTGTATCGACTGCAACTGTTCCTCTGGAGCTCAGCAACGCATCCGATGAATTGGTGTCAATCACAGATTCAGCCGTCGTAGTATTACTGTTCGCCGATGAACTGTTCGATCTAGTAGTACCTGTCAAACGATTGTTTGGGCGAATAATTTTTTCAATATCGGCGGCGATGGCATAATTCAGTTGAATAAATGCTGTTTGCAAAGGTGCAAGTTTAAGATTTTGTGCATAAGCTTCCGCTTCTTCTTTCTCCACTTTAATAATATCTGCATTCGGTGCTATCCAAACCACATTACCATTTCGACGCTGCCCCAAGCCTTTGGCTTTAAGCACTACATCTAATGCTTGATCCCATGGCACGTCTTTTAGTCGCAGTGTAATATTGCCTTGAACATTATCCGCTGCGGCAATATTCAAACCTGTAAAATCGGCCAATAACTGAATGACGCGACGAACTTCAATATCCTGAAAATCAACAGATATTTTTTTACCTGAATATGTCTTTGTCAAAGCAACTTTATTCGTTGTCGTCTTATCTGCTTTATTGCGTAAACTGATGACCAGTTTATTTTCAGCCTGATATGCCATGTAATCAAAGCTATCCGATCCTGTAATTTTTATAACACCACTCCCGCCATCATTAGATATATCTATGGTGGATACAGGTGTTGCAAAATCATTGACATTCAGACGTTTAACTAAATTTTGTGGAATTTTATTTCCTAAAAATCGGACAACAACTTTGTTAGCTTGTTGTTTGACATCTACAGGGGTATTGGGGTCAAATAAATCAATCACAACGTCGCCTTCACCTT
>JASGGM010000254.1:0-2973 GCA_047605045.1 Acinetobacter sp.
TCGGCAATGTGCACATTGTCCACGCAACATGAACCAGCTGAGCAATGGAATATTTTGATACCAGCGGATTCTGATTTGGCATTGTGGGCAATGCGATGCAGGATAACTGAGAGTTAATTTTTCAACATCAATAACAGGCTGCTCAGGATGCAATAGCATTTGGCATTCGGTCTGCCACTGCTGTTCCATTATTTTAGGCGTGCGGTGAATGATCACATTTAGAAAACTACCCACACATAATCCAAGTATGCCCACGAAAAATAAAAGTGCGGCGGGTGTAACAATGAGAAAATTTAAAAATTCAGACATTAGATCACAGAACCCATCTGGAAAATTGGTAAATACATGGCGATGACTAATCCACCCACTAAAACACCCAATACCACCATAATTAGGGGTTCCATCATCGCTGTGAGTCCATCGACAGCATGGTCGACTTCACTTTCGTAATAGGTCGCAACTTTATCCAGCATGGTATCTAATGCCCCAGACTCTTCACCAATTGCCACCATTTGAATAGCCATTGGAGGGAAACGATTGGTAGCACGCATTGCAAATTGTAATTGTTGACCTATTGCAACTTCATCGCGAACTTTTAAGACAGCATCTTCAAAAATAACATTATTGGTGGCACGTGCTGTTGACTCTAATGCATCAATCAGGGGGACACCTGCTGCAAAGGTAGTTGCAAGCGTGCGGCTATATCGGGCAATAATAGACTTGTAGACTAAATCACCAAAAATTGGCAGTTTCAAGATCAATCGATCTAAAAGATTGTGAAAAGTCCTGCTTCTCTTTTTTCCTTCTACCAAAAAGATGATCATGAACGCAAAAGAGATGAGTAAAATGAACCAATACTGTTGCATCCATTGAGATAACTGCACCACAATTTTTGTGAAAACAGGAAGCTGAGCACCAAAAGAACTAAATAAATCCTGAAAAATAGGCACCACCTTCACCATTAAAATAATGGTGACAACGACTGAAACGATAACGACAAAAGCTGGATATTTCATGGCTTTTTTAATTTTTTGTTTTAAAACTTCACTTTTTTCTTTGTAGGTAGCGACACGATCCAACATCGTTTCCAATGCACCAGATTGCTCGCCCGCTTCAATCAGAGAGCAAAATAAACGGTCAAAATGTTGTGGATATTTCCGCAAAGCATTTGCAAAGGTATGTCCATTTTCGATGGCTTCTTTCACCCCCAACACAACTTGGCGCATGGCTGGATTTTCAAGACCTTCTGCGACGATCTCAAAACTTTGCACGAGTGGTACACCCGCTTTTGTCATGGTGGCCAATTGGCGTGTAAAAATGGTGATATCTAAGGTCGTTACTTTTCTTTTTAGCAGGCTCGCAAAAATATCTTTTCGTTTTTCGCGTATAGCTTTCACGCTAATACCTTGTTTTCTTAATATTACTTTTGCCAGAGCAATATTTTGAGCATTCAGTTCACCACTGACTTTTATACCTTTACGGTCAATTCCCGTATAGACAAATACAGGTGTAATACGCGCTTTTTTCCCCGCCATAAGCGTTTATCCTTTTGTTATATCAACGCAAAATATAATGTAAACAATCATGGGTAATGCTTAAAAACCATCAGATCTTTTCCCCATGGAAAGCATGCAATTAAATACTGGTAATCCGATTAATTTCTTGTAAGGAGGTCATTCCTTGCATGACTTTTTGAATACCAGCGCGCCGTAAATTCGCAAAACCAAGTTTTTCAGACAGCTCGGCAATTTGTAGCGCATTTCCATCTTCCATAATCAATTTGGCGATTTCTGGCGTAATCTTCATGACTTCATAAATCCCGACACGACCTTTATAGCCATCTTGGCATTCATAGCAACCTACTGGTTGGTAAATTTTAAGATTGTGAGAAGAGGAGAGATCGTGTTCGGTAAATCCCATTTCGAGTAAGCTATGCTTTGGAATATCGATTGTGGTTTTACAATGTGAACAGAGCCGCCGTGCTAAACGCTGAGCGATTACTAAATTGATAGATGTTGCAATATTGAATGACGGTACACCCATATTACGTAAGCGTGTTAGTGTTTCTGGCGCACTGTTGGTATGTAAAGTCGATAAAACCAAATGCCCCGTTTGCGCCGCCTTGATTGCAATCTCTGCGGTTTCCAGATCACGAATCTCACCCACCATAATGATGTCTGGATCTTGGCGAAGAAAAGAACGCAGGGCAGTTGCAAAAGTAAGCCCTACTTTCGGATTCACATTGACCTGATTAATCCCTGCAAGATTAATTTCAATCGGATCTTCTGCGGTTGAAATATTGGCACTTTCAGTATTTAGGATATTTAACCCAGTATAAAGTGATACGGTTTTTCCCGAACCTGTTGGACCAGTAATAAGCACCATACCTTGAGGACGATTTAACGCCTCAAGGAATAAAGCTTTCTGGTCGTCTTCATAACCGAGCGCATCAATCCCCAACATCGCACTGGATGAATCTAAAATACGCAATACGATTTTCTCACCGAACAAGGTTGGTAAGGAATTCACGCGGAAATCGATAGATTTTGTTTTCGAAAGTTTTAAGGAAATTCGGCCATCCTGTGGAATACGTTTTTCAGAAATATCCATTTGAGACATGACTTTTAAACGTGCAATCAAGCGATTTGATAATTGCATTGGTGGTGTCGCAATTTGTCTTAAAATGCCATCAATCCGATATCGAACTCGAAAATATTTTTCATATGGTTCAAAATGTAAATCGGAAGCCCCTATACGAATGGCATCAATTAGCAATTTATTGATGTATTTCACAATAGGCGCTTCATCTTCTTTGGGTTCATGCTCCTGATGATTATCTAAAGGAGATGGCTGAATCTCTAATTCAAGCTCTTCATCACCAAAATCAAAATTACTGGTATTGGAGAAATGTTGAGCAATAAATCTTTCTAATTTTGGATGTTCAACAATAATCATTTCAGGGGTGAGCAAACT
>JASGGM010000255.1:0-2970 GCA_047605045.1 Acinetobacter sp.
TCTTAATCCATCAAATTTCTTTATCTCACTTAAAATTCTATTTTTAATATGTTTGAATTCAGGATGGGTTTTAGGATTAATATATTGTTGAGATGGAATAAAATATTCCAACCCATGTAAACCAGCAATGGCGACCTGTAAAGGTTGTACAATGTCGAGTGCCGATCGTACGTTACGACCTGTGACAATAGCAACAGTAATATGATGCTGTATTAATGATTGAAGATTTTCTTTGATGGTGTCTGAAATAAATACTTGATCGGGGTTATTATTAAATTCGGCCAATGTCCCATCGATGTCTAAAAATAAACAGAATTTATGATGTCTTGCATTAATTTTTTCCAAAATAAATTCAGGACAACTATAATTTTGATATTGTTCTAAAATATTTGTTGTAGTCAAACTATTCATAATAAGGCATCCATAATTTATACGGCTATAAAATTAAAAATAATGTTACTTTTCACACTATTTCATAGTTTCTTGATTATTTGTTCATAAATTACACATGTTGTATAAAAATTACAAAATACCATCATAGTTTTAAAAATAAGAAATAAATCTTTATTTATATAAAATGTTCAAAAGTGTTTGTATTCATAGAATTATTTTTATGATTGATAATAATTTTTAGTTGTATTTGAATTCTACAGAAAAAATTGAAATATTTAAAAGTGTAAAAAAATATGTATTTTTTTCATAAATAAATTTCTAAAAAAACTTTTTCTTATTGAAAACATAAGATTAAACACAAAACTAAATTGGGAATGCGTATGTTTCTCATTTTAATTTTAGTAAAATCATATACTTAAGTAAAATTTTCTTTGCAATTTATAAAAATTGTTTGCATAATAGACAGCATCAAAGAGGAGAAAATTATGCGTGGCAATCCAGAAGTCATAGACTATTTAAATATGTTAATTGGTGGCGAACTGGCTGCTCGTGACCAATATCTAATCCATTCCCGTATGTATGAAGACTGGGGATTGAGTAAGATTTATGAACGTATTGATCATGAAATGCAAGAAGAAGCATCTCATGCCGATGCCATTATTCGTCGTGTATTGTTTCTTGACGGTACGCCGAACATGAACCGCGATGGCCTGAACGTGGGTACAGATGTAGTATCATGTTTAAAGTTTGACCTTGCGTTGGAATATCATGTGCGTGAAAAATTAGCACAAGGCATTCAATTGTGTGAAGAAAAAGGTGATTACATTAGCCGTGATATGCTTCGCCAACAATTGTCTGATACTGAAGAAGATCATACCTATTGGCTGGAAAAACAAATTCGTTTAATCGAGTTGATGGGCCTACAGAATTACATTCAATCGCAAATGTAAGTAGCTTAAGCTTTAAAAAATTATTTTATAGCCGTACATGCATCCTTTGCTGTACGGCTTTTTTTATGTGAACAATGAATTAAACGTAATCCAAGCCAATGTCTAAATATTTTGCACTATGGGTAATATAGCCGAGTGCGAGAAAATCAACACCAGTTTCAGCAATGGCCACAGCAGTTTCAGGCGTGATACCACCTGAAGCTTCAGTTTTGGTATGACCTTGACACATTTGTACCGCAGTTTTTAATTCATTAAGACTCATATTATCGAGTAGTACTAAGTTAACACCTTGTTTGAGCACGATTTCAAGTTGCTCTAAGGTGTCAACTTCGATTTCAATGGGAATAAGATGACCTGCATAGGATTTTGCGCGTTGAAGCGTCAGGGCAATATCGCCACCAGCAAGTGCAATATGATTATCTTTAATTAAAATTGCATCATCCAAGCCCATACGATGGTTACGACCTCCACCAACACGCACTGCATATTTTTGTAGATCACGCAGTCCTGGAATGGTTTTACGGGTACAGGTGAGTTGTGCAGATGTATGAGAAATTAGGGATTGAATATGATGAGTGATGGTTGAAATGCCACTGAGATGTGTTAAAAAATTTAGTGCTGTACGTTCAGCACTTAAAATACTTTTGGCAGAGCCATGTACCGTTGCAATAATTGTACCTGTCTTTAAGGTATCGCCATCTTGTAGATGACTATTAAATTGGATGTTGTTATCTAGACCCTTGAACGCCAATCGAGCCAAATCTATACCACATACGATCCCAGATTCACGCGCTACAATATGTAATTGTGTTTGTTGATGGTGGTCAATAATTGCCTCAGAAGTAATATCTCCACGGCGACCTAAGTCTTCCCTCAGCGCAGTTTCAACCAATGGTTGGATGATGATATCTGCCAATGTGTATTGCATTGTACTTTCCCTAATATATACTCAATACGAGTATATATTACAGATTTGGCAACACGCAAACGTAAATTTTAGCGCTTAATTGGAAACTGTAGGTAGCTTAAGTTTATAGCCTGAGAGTAGTCCTTCTTGTAATACGTCTGCTTTGAAACGGTATAACTGTGCTGGACGGCCTCGTTCTGGCAAACTTTCTTTACCAGTTGCTTCTAATAAATTCTGGTTGTGAATGAGGCGTCGGAAATTTTGTTTATGCAATTCAACGCCATTCAAAGTTTCGATACTTTGTTGTAGTTGGAACAAGGTGAATTCCTGTGGCATTAATTCAAAGATAACAGGGCGATACTGTAACTTGGCTCTTAAGCGAGACATTGCAGTTGCTAACACACGCCGATGATGATTATGCATTGGCGTACCTGTAATGTTTTCCGATAATTTACCATCAAAAAATGGTGATTCAGCGATCAGCCCAACTTCATAAAGGAGTTCGTAGCGCAGTAGGCTATTTTCTTCATGCCATGAAAATCCTTGTAATCCCCAGCATAAATTCATGCGTTGTTGGCGCATATGACGGATTGTGGTCGAAGATGCTGAATCTACCCAGTCTTGAATATGTGGCAAGATTTGTTGTGTTACGGTGTCTGAACGTCCATAGCGTAAATCTTCCCATGGGAAGTAGTCGTACCAGTCATGCCATTTTGCGGC
>JASGGM010000256.1:0-2945 GCA_047605045.1 Acinetobacter sp.
CGTATGCGCAAGAGTTGTATTCCAATGGTATTCATATGGCCACCAATACTTATGAGTTGGGGAATGATGATCTAAGTATTGAAAAATCGAATAATTTGGAATTGGGCCTACATTTTGATAATGATCGTTTGAAATATAATGTGAATGTATTCCATAACTGGTACAACAATTATATCTATGCAAATACGCTGGATAATTATCAAGGATTCCGCTTAATTCAATATAGTCAGGCTGATGCCAAATTTTATGGTGTAGATGGTGATATCAGCTATCAAATTTCACCACAATATAATGTTGGATTATTCGGTGATTATGTACGTGGTCAACTGGACAATGCAGGCAATGTACCCCGTATTCCGGGTGGACGTTTGGGGACGCGTTTAAAAGCAGACTTTGGCGATGGTTATTCTGCAACTGCTGAGTATTATCATGTATTTAGGCAAGATGATATTGCAAATTATGAGACCGATACGAAGGGCTATAACATGGTCAATTTAGGTTTTGCCTATAGTGGTCAAGTGAATGATAAAACAGGGTATCGCGTGTATGCCAATGCCAATAATCTGTTAGATGCCAAAGTGTATCAGCATGAATCGTATCTGGCCAATGTGCCACAAATCGGTCGTAACTTTACGGTAGGCATTGACTTTAATTTTTAAGAAACTCCTCTTGAAAATTGAGAAGATACAACCTAGCCTGAGCAAATTGGGTTAGGTTTTTTTTCTATGCGTATTTTTGAACGATTACATCATCAATTAAACTGGTCGAAAGGTCGTTATGTGGCTGTGTTACTGTCTGTGCTGTTTGTTGGATATGTGGCTTCGGCGATCTATCATACTTTTAAGCCATTACCGCAAGGCCTCGATTACACAGGTAAATTAAGACATAGCGATGTAAAATTCATTTCAGATCAAACCTATCTGGATGTACATGGAAAACAACAACAAGATCATAAAATTTTTGATCAAGTATTATCGTTGATTCAACAGGCGAAAAATACCATTGTGATTGATATGTTTTTGTTCAATGGTGAAGTGGGTGCTTCAAAACAAACTCAGCGTGCACTGACGCAGCAATTAACACAAGCCTTGATCAAGAAGAAGCTTGAGCATCCTAATATATCGATTCAATTCATAACTGACCCGATTAATTCCGTTTATGGTGGAACCTCGCCTACACATTATCGTCAGTTACGCCAAGTCGGCATTGATGTGGTGGAAACAGACCTAACGCCATTGCGCGCTTCGAATCCGCTTTGGTCGGGCTTTTGGTATATCTGCTGTCAGGGTTTGAAAAATAATCCAGCGGGTGGTTGGTTGCCGAATCCTTTTGGGCAAGACAAAATCACGTTGCGTAGTTATTTAAGTTTACTTAATTTTAAGGCGAATCATCGAAAAACGATCGTGGTCGATACAGATGAGGGATGGAAAGGGTTGGTCACTTCGGCCAATCCACATGATGGTAGTTCTCGTCATGACAATGTGGCTTTGTTGCTCAATGGTTCGATGGCGGTTGATGTCTTGAACAGTGAATTACCCGTAGCGCAGATCTCCCATTCAGAAGAGGCGATGAGCGTAATTATTGGGGCCGAAAAAGTAGATCCGCAATGGCCTCAAGCACAGGTTTTAACGGAACGGGCCATTCAACGAGCAGCATTAAATCTGATTGATACAGCAAAAGCATCCGATCATCTTGATTTAGCCATGTTTTATTTATCAGAGCGTCAGATTATTCAAGCACTCAAGGCTGCGCAACAACGCGGTGTACAAGTTCGGGTACTCCTTGACCCGAATAAGGATGCATTTGGACGACAAAAAAATGGTATTCCAAACCGTCAAGTGGCATGGGAGTTACATAAAGCGGGCATTAACGTACGTTGGTGTGATACGCATGGTGAACAATGTCATAGTAAAATGCTGTTGAAGCAAGGCCAAAAGCAAAGTGAATTATTACTGGGCTCTGCAAATTTCACAGCTCGAAATTTGAAGAATTATAATTTAGAAACGGATATTCGTGTGATCGGTTCACGTCAACAAGCCGTTTTTAACGATGCCGCAAATTATTTTAATGTGGCTTGGTCGAATCTTAATGGTCGTCAGATGAGTGTTGATTATACTCAATATGCCGATGAATCTTGGTTGAAATACGGGGTGTACCGTTTTATGGAATGGTCGGGCTTATCGACATTTTAATTAAAAAGCCGCATGCTAATCATGCGGCTTTTCTATCACATCTGTGGTGGTATCAACTGATCCAGTGCTTTGTCATCTAATTGATCTAAATCGCTTAAGTCTGTTTTGATTTTCCATTGTTCATGGTCATCGACTGGATTGGGCAAGCGTGCTTCTAACCAGTCACAGACAACATCTGGACTAAACTCGGCATGATTGCATTGAATCACCCAAGCGAGAAAGTCTTGTGCGGTACCATTCATGTAGGGCGGTGGTGAAACAGGAAGAAACTGTGTGGGCAAACGTTCGTGGGTTGACAGATAGTTCAACACATGTCCCAGTTCTTGTACGGTTTGCCAAGCCAGTGGATGATCAACATCAATATGGAATTTAAACCACCACGCGTGTTCGCCGTCGGTGCCATGTCCAACAATACGTTGTTGCTGCACACTGGGCACACGACAAAAAAATTGATGTAAGCGGTCAAAATTCAGGTCAGCCACGTGCTGTTCTCCATGAAGATTAAATATTGCTACTATAACGTTGAGCTTGATAGATATTCATCTGTTTATGCCAATTCATCATCTTGTGGTTGCAATGGTTTATTGGTATTGGCATGTTGATGTTTGTCTTGAATGGCGGATGGATAATGCCAAGATGCATAGCGGACAATAAAAATTGCAATCGCTAAAATGAGAATTGAGCCTGTAATAATGACCAAATCCATAGAGGCTTTATGATCGTGCTGAATCGCTGAAATAAGCAGGCGAGTGA
>JASGGM010000257.1:0-2917 GCA_047605045.1 Acinetobacter sp.
TAAACAGTTGATGTCACATTGTTTATTGTATAAACAGTTTATCCATAGTGTTATTCACACAGTTATCCACCAATTTATAAACAAAGTTATCCACATGGTGTGAATTAAATTGCAACTTGCCCAACTTTTGCAAGTTCAGCACGCATTTCATCAATAACAACTTGGTAATCAGGCTTACCAAAAATTGCTGAACCCGCGACAAACATATCGGCACCCGCTTCAGCAATCTCGCGAATATTCGCAGGTGTCACCCCACCATCGACCTCTAAACGGATATCACGACCACTGGCATCAATGATTTTACGGGCTTGGCGCAATTTGTCTAAAGTCATTGGAATGAATTTTTGTCCGCCAAAACCAGGGTTCACACTCATTAATAGAATTTGATCGACCTTATCCAGTACATAATCTAAATAGTGTAATGGTGTCGCAGGGTTAAAGACCAAACCTGCTTTCGCCCCGCCCGATTTAATCAACTGCAATGAACGGTCAATATGATCCGATGCTTCGGGATGAAAAGTAATAATATCTGCACCTGCTTCCAGAAAATCACCAATCAGACGATCTACAGGGGATACCATTAAATGCACATCAATCGGTGCTTGAATACCATAGTTTTTCAATGCTTTACACACACCTGCACCAAACGTAAGATTCGGTACATAATGATTATCCATCACATCGAAATGAACAACATCGGCCCCCGCTTTCAGAACATTTTCAACTTCTTCCCCTAAGCGTGCAAAATCGGCAGAGAGAATGGATGGTGCAATAAGATAAGGCTGAGACATGTAATTAACCTAGCAATTGAAAAGAGATAAATGCATAGCTGAACAATGAAATCTACACAAAATAAAGCGCAAATGGAGGCAATAGGCACTGTACGTTGACTTACTACCACCGATTGACGTTAATGACTTGGATTTAATTGTACAGCATGAAACTGTAAATGATCATCCATAAAACTTTGAATGAAGTAATAGCCATGATCATAGCCTTCATGTTCACGCAAATTCAACGTTTGCCCAACTGATGCGCTGGCTTGGCGCAATAAGGTCGGATTCAGTTGACTATAGAATTGGTCATTCAAACCTTGATCAATCAGAACATCTTTGAATAATGCCCCTTTGCTTTTTACCAACTCAACCGCATCGTGTTGTGACCAGACTGTTCGGTCTTCACCCAAATATTGGCCAAAGGCTTTTTCTCCCCACGGACATTGACTTGGGGCACAAATAGGTGCAAATGCCGATACAGATTTAAATTTGTCAGGATATTTCCAGGCTAGGGTTAATGCACCATGCCCACCCATAGAATGCCCCATAATACCAATTCGCTTTGCATCGACAGGAAATTGTGCAATGACCGAAGGATAAAGCTCTTCAATCAGATAACGCTCCATATTGAAATGCGTTGACCACGGCGATTGTGTTGCATTCAGATAAAATCCTGCACCTTGACCAATATCCCAATGATCACCTTGTGGCACATCTTCCCCTCGAGGCGACGTATCTGGTGTAATAAGCACAATGCCCAGCTCAGAAGCGAGACGTTGCGCATGTGCTTTAATTGCAAAGGTTTCTTCGTTACAGGTTAAACCTGCCAAATAAAATAGAGCCGGACATAATTCACCAGCCAATGCACGTGGCGGAAGATAAATACCAAATTTTGCATTCCCAACCAGAGCAGTTGAGGTCCATTGGTAAATTCGTTGTTCACCTTGAAAACATTGATTCTTTTGTACAATTTCCATAACCAACTCCTAAGGTCGTGCCTGTTCAGGTGCAATAATTCCACCTGAAGATAGTGTGTCTGCGGTTGGGAATAAATGTTTTTCCAGTTGTGGCAACATCAGTTCCATATTTTTCCCCATACTCCATTGTGGTTCGGAAGGCTCAAAACCTTGTGCGGCTTCCCACTTTGAAACCGTTGCTTTAGCATCATTAAATGCATCATGCAACGAGGTTTTTTCTCGCATCGCCTGATCAAAGAAGGCACGGCCAAAATAGGTATAATCAGCCTCACTATTGCAGCCAAACGATGAACGATCTGCTGCTGATGCCGTAATCACCAAAGTATTTTCTGATTGCAAAGCGGGCACAAAACTACCCGAATAGCACGCTGAAATAACAATCACACGCCAACGAATACCTGATTTATCCAGTGCTTGGCGCAACCATCGTGGGTCAATCTGTTTTAAATCAATCGGGGCATTTTCAAGTTCAAAGTGATTCGGTTCACCATGGGACGTCATATATAAAAATAAGACATCACTTTCCTTATTCATTTGTTGTGCAATTCGATTCAGTGATTGCTGAATACTGGTTCGTGAGGCAATCGGTAAGGTTGTACGAGTTTTAGGATTATTCACCAAAGCGATTGAGCGACCAAATGTCCCGAAACGGGCATCAAACTGCGATTTAATACGTTGAATTTCAGAACTAAAGACGTTGTCGTAGCTATCGCCTGCGACACCCAGAAAATACCAATGGGTCTGCGAAAAATCACCAAATTGTATCTGTTCTAGTGCTTTATGAAGCAAATTACCTTGGGCATATAAAACTTCCTCACTAATCGTTGGTGCAACATCGTCCACTTTCCAAATCGGTTGTTCTTTGACTGACATTTGCCACACCACTAAGGTACAGATTGTAGCAAACATAATCAGTGCACGTTCCCACCATGGCCATTTTAACTCACGTGCAAATACCCAAATAACGGCCAGACTTTGCCAAACAAAAAGCACCATAAACAACGTGGGCAGAAAGTTATAAATACTATCGGGTAAAAAATCTAAATAACCATTGTTGCCGAAAAACTGCAATAAACTCTGGATCGATAAAATATTCACATCCAGCACTAGCCACAATAAGGCTGGCACTAACATCAAACGTGGATTATTGGTTCTTTGTGAAAG
>JASGGM010000258.1:0-2910 GCA_047605045.1 Acinetobacter sp.
TATTTTTACACGCCTATGACAGCATTGTAATTTTCATCCATACAGAATAAAAAAGCTCAGCATGAGCTACCCACTGGTTATATTAAAATTAAGTATTATTTTTTTGCTGTAATAAACGTTGTCCACTCATCAGTTTGGCAAATTGATTGGCGATACGCCCTGAGCGATTGCCTTTCTGGGTGGCATATTGAATGGCCAATTGTTTAACATCATCAATATCTGTTGTTGTCCATCCGAATTTTTCAAGCCACGTTGCAACGGCTGCCAAATATTCGGGTTGAGAGAATGAATAGAAATGTATTTGCAAACCAAAGCGATCCGCTAATGAGACTTTTTGCTCTACGCTATCACCTGGGTGGATTTCACCATCTGCATCTGCACTAAATTCCAGATTCTCACGATTGTACTCAGTGACCATATGCTTGCGATTTGAAGTGGCATAAATTAATACATTGTCTGCACTGGCAGAGATTGAACCATCAAGTACGGTTTTTAAACCTGCGTAACTGGTATCCCCCTCTTCAAAGGCCAAATCATCGCAAAAAATAATGTATTTTTCTGAACGCCCACCCACCAAATTCACAATTTTGGGTAAATCATTCAAATGTTGTTTTTCCAATTCAATCACTCGCAGGCCAAATGAGTGAAATTCTTGCAAACAGGCTTTGACGATCGAAGATTTTCCAGTACCACGTGCCCCTGTTAACAACACATTATTGGCAGCAAATCCATGTACAAAAGCTTGAGTATTATCCTTCACTTTTTGTACCTGACGATCGACATTACGTAATGTGTCAAAACTCAAAAGCTGTGGCCGTGGAATGGCAACCAATTGCCCAACTTTATCGTCTTTTTCCCAGCGAAATGCAATCGCTTGCTCTAAAATCTGGGCATCAAAAAGTTGCGATGATGGACGATTTTGCTGAATGCTCTGCGTCAGCTTTTGCAGTTGTTCGCTCAATTGTTGTACTGCCTGAATAAGCTCAGTCGTTTGCTGTTCCACAATGGACTCCCTTCACGTTTTTTTACGATGGTTTGATCTTACAACAATATTTCATCGGGTGTTGCTATTTTCAATGGATAGACAATCGTGATTTGTGCGTGAGACTGCGAGGTTGGAAAATCCACATTAAAATGCGAGCCTCGACTTTCTTCACGCTGTAAGGCACTAAAAACCATTAATATTGCTGTCGTTAAACAATGTGGTGTTGGCTTGTTTTGATTGTCAAAATCTTGCTGCCATGCTTGTAATTGGCGATAAAGCTGTTGTAATCCGCTTGAGCTGCGTTGAATCCCGAAACCATGACTCATGGCAAGTTGTAACTGCTGCAAACTAAAATAATTCGTAGAAGAGCGCATTGGAATACTGATTAAATCATCTCTGCACACCAAGGTATTATAATGTTTATCACTAATACGCCGTTGAGCAGGCCTAGGTGCCATGTTCCAGACAAAATTTTCTCGCGCTTCTATCGAACTGAACTGCTTGATTTCATTTGCTATGTTGCGCCCAATCACCACACATTCCAAAAGTGAATTACTGGCCAGACGGTTCGCCCCATGCAAACCTGTACATGCGACCTCTCCTACTGCATAAAGATATGGCACATCCGTATGTCCAACAGCATCGGTTAATACGCCACCACAAGAATAATGTGCCGATGGTGAAACAGGAATCCACTGCGTACAAATATCTAAACCCAACTGTAAACAACGCTGTTGGATACTTGGAAAATGCGCTTGAATAAAATCTTTTCCTAAATGGGTTACATCCAGATATACATACGATTTTCCATCATGATGTACTTGCTGTTGCTGAATTTCATTGGCAATTGCTCTTGCGACAATGTCTCGTGGTGCAAGTTCAGCCCGATCATCATAATGTGGCATAAAACGCTGACCTTGTGCATTACGTAGAATGCCCCCTTCACCACGCAAAGCCTCAGAAATTAAAAATCCATTTGCATTTGGCAGTGCCAAAGCCGTGGGATGAAACTGAATGAATTCTAAATTTGCCACTCGACAACCTGCTTGCCAAGCCAGTGCAATTCCATCACCCATTGCTGAAATTGGGTTAGTGGTCTGTTGAAAAAGCTGCCCCGTTCCACCCGTAGCTAAAACCACTACATCTGCAAATAGCGCAATACGATCTGTTTGTGTGGAAACCTGTGCCCCAATGCAATGACCATCTTGCAATAACAATTGGTGAATGTGTTGTATTCTAAGATGTTCAATATTATGAAAATCTTGCATTTTTGCTTGCAGTGTTTGCGTAACGCTGCGCCCAGTATGATCTGCTACATGTACAATACGACGTTGTCCATGGCCACCCTCTCTAGTCAAATGCAAATGATGATGAGAGCTACAGGTAAATGGGACACCCTGTTGGCACAACCAATCGATTGCCTGAGGGGCATGACTTAAAATGGCTTCAACATTTTGCACGTCACACAAACCCACACCTGCAATCAAAGTATCCTGTACATGCTGTTCGATAGAGTCTTCGGCATCTAAGACCGCAGCAATCCCACCTTGCGCCAAATAACTTGAACAAATATCCAGTGAATGCTGCGTTAACATGGTAATTTTTAAATGTTTCGGTAAAGACAACGCCACGGTCAGGCCTGCTAAACCTGCACCGATAATCAATACATCTACATGCCGATCAATCTGTTTGGATTCGCTGCCGACTAATTTAGAATTCTGCATGGCGGTTTCCTGCATCGGTTTGTGCTGCTAACCATTGGCTAAACTGAGCTATGCCTTCTGCCAAATCAAGATGCGCAGACGGATGATGTTGCTGGAAACGCTTGTAGGCAGCCGAAAAATTCAACATACGTAAAATTGGACGTTTTGCCTGTTCAATTAATGCTGCATCAAGCTGAATCTGTTGATGATGATTCTGTAAAA
>JASGGM010000259.1:0-2908 GCA_047605045.1 Acinetobacter sp.
CACCAGTGAAAGCAGAGTAGTGTTAATTATATTTCAATATGTAGATGTGTCATCAGAATTTCTGGCATGGCGTTGTGGTCTAAAATAAAGAGTTTAATATGCAAACATTGAAACAAACATGGTATGAAATTACTCAAGAAAATGGTGCCACTTTAGGCACAACACAGCCAGAAAATGTACTTGAAATTGATGGATTGTATTTTAAAGATTTGAATAAGAATGGCAAACTCGATAAATACGAAGATTGGCGTTTGCCAATAGAGGAAAGGATAGATGACTTAATTCGACAAATGAGCATTGAGGATATAGCAGGATTAATGTTGTATTCCTCACATCAAGCAGTTTCGAGTCAGAATGACCGCTTCTCAAAACAATTTGGTGGAACCTATCAGGGTAAAAGTTTCGCAGAATATGATGGAGAAATTTCTGATTTAACCGACCAACAACAGGATTTTTTATTTCGACATCGAATACGACATTTTTTATTAACACGTGTCGATAATGCCGAAACAGCTGCAAAATGGAGCAATAACTTACAACAGCAAGCCGAACAAACGGGTTTAGGCATTCCCGTCAATATTTCATCAGACCCCAGACACAGTACCAAATCCGACACTGAATTTAATGCAGGCAATGGCAGTGATATTTCCAAATGGCCAGAACAATTGGGATTGGCAGCAACATTCGATCCTCAAATTGTAGAACAATTTGCAAATATTGCGCGGATTGAATACCGCGCTTTGGGAATTACCACGGCGTTATCACCACAAATTGATTTAGCAACGGAACCAAGATGGATGCGTTTCGAGGGAACATTTGGAGAAAGCAGTGAGCTGACGGCTCAATTCGCAAAGGCCTATTGTGATGGGTTTCAGACCACACCTGAACGTCAGGGCTGGGGAGAACTGTCTGTGAATACAATGGTGAAACATTGGCCGGGGGGTGGTACAGGTGAAGCAGGGCGTGATGCACATTTTGGTTTTGGCCAATATGCAGTTTATCCTGCCAATAATTTTAATGAACATCTGGTGCCTTTTATTGATGGTGCTTTTAAATTAGAAAAGGGCACGCAACAGGCCAGTGCGGTTATGCCTTATTACACAATCTCTTATAATATCGACCAGACCCATCATGAAAATGTAGGCAATGGATTTAGCCGTTATATTATTTCCGATTTGCTTCGAGAAAAATATCAATATGAGGGTGTTGTTTGTACAGACTGGAACATCACCCATGATGCCCCAGAAATACATCAGTTTTTCTCAGGGAAATCGTGGGGTGTCGAACAACTCACTGTGATTGAACGACACTATAAAGCTATTTTGGCAGGTTGCGATCAATTCGGTGGCAATAACGACATTGAACCTGTATTAGCCGCCTATAAAATGGGGGTAGAGGCATTTGGGGAAACACAGTTTAGACAGCGTTTTGAGCAATCTGCCAAAAGATTACTGCGTAATATTATGCAGGTTGGATTGTTTGAAAATCCATATGTCGATGTCGAGCAGAGTCAACGCATCGTTGCGCAGCCAGATTTTTTACAGCAGGGTTTTAATGCCCAATTAAAAAGTATCATTCTGTTAAAAAACAAACACACACTTCCTATTCAACAGGGAACCAAAGTTTTTATTCCTAAAAACCATTATGCCAAAAGCAAAGATTGGTTTGGTCGGGATATCGATGAATATGAACAGCATCCTGTGCCAAGCACAATTGTGAAGCAATATTTTGAACAGGTTGAAGATGTTGAACATGCCGAGAAAATAATTTTCTTTATTGAAAGTCCGATAACCAGTGCCTATGACAAGATACAAGGTTATTTACCCATTTCTCTGCAATACGGTGCGTATCGTGCAACGCATGCAAGAGAACAAGCAATTGCAGGGATTGACCGAAGCTATAAAGATAAAACCAATATTGCAGCCAATGTTCAATCCGTTGAACTGATTCAGAAGTACGCGCAACAGTATCCTGAAAAAGAGATTATTGTGGTGCTTAGAATGAAAAATCCAACGATTTTGCATGAAATTGAACCGTATGTGAGCGCCATATTGGTGGAATTTGGTGTGCAAAAAACTGCAATATTCGAAATATTAACAGGTCAGCATGTGCCTCAGGCGCGACTTCCGTTTCAATTGCCTGCCAATATGCAAACGGTAGAACAGCAAAATGAAGATGTTGCTTTTGATATGCAATGTTATCAGGATGAGTTGGGAAATTATTATGATTTTGGATTTGGATTAACCCATTTTTAATACGTTGCAATTTTTATTTAAAAAAGCACCCTGTTTAATTGAAAGCTAAACAGGGTGCTTGTATTTTAAGAATACCGTTTAAACTTAGAATCTATAGGTGACACGGCCATAATAATACCCGCCGTAAAAACCAAATGGTGAAGTTTGTGAATAAAGGTTTTCACCAGAACTATCCAGAATATTTGATTTATCTGGATAAGTATTAAATACATTATCTGCACCTAAGGTAAGCGATAAATTGTCAGTCACATGATAGGTTGCATCGATGTCTGCAATCCATTTCGCACCAAACTTTTGGTCGAGTGCAGGATTGGTATCGGCAGCGATGTAAGAGCCATAACGGGTGACCCGCGCATTAATATCAAACTTGTTGAACTGCCAGTTTGCACCTAAAGTAAGTTTGGTTTTTGGGTCGCCATCGGTAATCATGCCCTCAATACGATGGTCAATTGGCTGTGCATTTACTCCTAAACCTGCCAATTGACTTGGGGTGTCTGCCTTACCTGTAATTTTGGTTTCATTCCAGTTAAAACCCAGACTCCAGCGAATACGTCCCCATTTTTGCAATTGTTGATTGTAATCTGCAACAACATCGACGCCTGTGGTTTTGGTATCGAATAAGTTTGCATAATAGGAAAACTGATTAATGGTAT
>JASGGM010000260.1:0-2889 GCA_047605045.1 Acinetobacter sp.
TCCCATGCTTTCAGCGTGCTTAATACTTGCGAAGCAAAAGCTTCGTGAATTTCATAAAAATCGAAATCTTGAAGACTTAATCCAGCACGTTGTAACATTCTAGGTACGGCATAGGCTGGTGCCATGAGTAAGCCTTCTTTTTTTTGAACAAAATCAACGGCAGCAGTTTCACTAAAACTTAAATAGGCAAGAATCTCGTGTCCATTCGCTTTTGCCCAGTCTTCTGAGGCAAGTAGAACTGTAGATGCACCATCTGTTAGTGGCGTAGAGTTGCCAGCAGTCATGGTCGCACTTTCACCACGTCCAAAAACAGGACGTAATTTAGACAGTTTTTCTACACTAGAGTCTGGACGTAAGTTTTGGTCTCGTTCCAAACCCAGAAAGGGGGTAACTAAATCATCAAAGAATCCTGCCTCATAGGCTGCGGCTAATTTTTGGTGGCTTGCAGCTGCCAGTTCATCTTGTGCCTGACGAGAAATTCCCCACTCTAAAGCGGTTAATGCCGCATGTTCCCCCATGGATAACCCAGTGCGTGGTTCACCATTTTTAGGTGCTTCAATGAGGGATTTAAAGTTAATTTTAGCAAGCGCTTGTAATCGCGCTTTAGCGGTTTTGGCAATATTAAGTTCGAGTAGGGCTTTACGTAAACCATCTCCAATTGCAATGGGTGCATCTGAAGCGGTATCGACACCACCTGCAATACCTACTTCAATCTGTCCGAGCGCAATTTTATTGGCAATGGCAAAAGCGGCTTGCAATCCTGTACCACAAGCTTGCTGAATATCATAGGCTGGTGTTTCAGGCGCCAGTTGCGTACTTAGCACACATTCACGTGTAAGGTTAAAATCTCGGCTATGCTTCAGTACTGCACCTGCAACCACTTCTCCAAGTTGTTGACCTTCGAGACGATAACGTTGAATTAATCCATTGAGTGCTGCGGTGAGCATGTCACTATTACTGGCTTTAAAATATGGACCGTTAGAACGCGCAAAAGGAATGCGATTCCCACCAATGATTGCGACGCGGCGTACAGATGCTTGACTCATAGAGAAATTCCTATTCAGTGTAAATGGTCTTATCTTGACAATTTATAGAGTAAAACAAGCAATGGAGTTTTCATAAAACGGTCATTGTGCTTGTATAATGGCGTGTTATAGTCCATAGAAATAAGATGGTTGTGATTTAACATAGCATACTCCCTGTATCTGACAATTGACCAAAATGACATAGAGATGGTCATTCAGGTCAACTCTAAGTACAGAGAACTTGAGTATTATCAATATAATTAATGAATTTTATTACAGCATCCATTCAATTATAAAATTTGAAGGTGAAGGATGTCAGTTTCATCAGCATTGCAGGAGCAAATATTATGACAGATCAATATCAAATTTTTTCGCAAAATCCAGTCGGTAAATTTGTCATTAAAAATTTAGGCTTACCCTCGCCAGTTCGGTTGGAGCGTTTTGAATCTGTAACTCCTGTTATTAAGGGGGCTATTTTATTCGGTGTGGCGCAAACAACACCATTAAGCGCCCAACTGATCCAAATTTTACAACGTATACATGCCAATATTTATGTGCAACAAACAAACATTCATTTGGAAGAACAATTAGGGCATAACTACTCGATACTTGCTGAACAAGATCAAACGACTAAATTTAAAGCGTTGGTCTTTGATGCAAGTCACATAGAACAAGTATCTGAATTACATCAGGTCTATGAATTTTTTCATGGTGTTGCTCGCCGTGTTCAAACTTCGGGAAGAGTCATTGTATTTGCGCGTTCACCTGAAACAGCAAAATCGGTTAGTCAAGCGATTGCACAACGGGCTTTGGTCGGATTCGTGAAGTCGGTGGCGAAAGAGTTCAAAAAAGGAATTACTGCACAAATTCTTTATGTCGATGAAGGGGCTGAGCACAATATCGAATCTAGCTTTAGATTCTTTTTGTCTGCACGTTCTGCATATGTATCGGGTCAGGTTATTCGTATTCAAAAAGCGAGTGTTGTTGATATAGACTGGACCCAGCCACTGGCAGGTAAAACGGCGGTCGTAACGGGTGCAAGTCGTGGTATTGGCGAAGCAATTGCCCATATATTGGCGCGAGATGGTGCGCATGTTATTTGCCTTGATGTGCCACAACAACAAGCCGATTTACAGCGTGTTGCAGAGGCGATACAGGGTTCAGTGTTGGCAGTTGATATTACTGCTGATGATGCGGCCACGCAAATTCAGCAAGTCGTGGTACAGCATGGTGGTTTGGATGTCTTGGTGCATAATGCAGGAATTACGCGTGATAAGACGCTGGCTAATATGAAATCTGAGCAATGGGATTTAGTACTTAATATTAATTTATCTGCAGTTGAAAAAATAAATGAACAGCTTTTGTTGGATCAGGCTTTCAATGCGCATGCTAAAATTATTTGTGTCTCTTCGATCAGTGGAATAGCGGGTAATTTGGGACAAACCAACTATGCAACTTCAAAAGCGGGTGTCATTGGTTTGGTTCATTATACTGCGCCATTGCTCAAAAACGGTGTAACAATTAATGCCGTTGCGCCTGGATTTATCGAAACACAAATGACAGCGGCTATTCCATTTGCAATTCGAGAAGCGGGGCGTCGTATGAATTCGATGAATCAGGGCGGATTGCCTGTAGATGTGGCTGAGACGATAGCTTGGTTCGCGACTTCGGCATCGTCTGGTCTAAATGGAAATGTTGTTCGCGTATGTGGACAAAGTTTACTTGGCGCATAAATGAGTCGCATACACTAACAGTTACAACACGAGGTTTGCCATGTTGACACGTCATTTTGAACAGTTTCCTAAACCGTATACGGCGTATCCAAAAGTTGTAAAAGGTTTTCTGCAACAACAGTTACCTTTTA
>JASGGM010000261.1:0-2867 GCA_047605045.1 Acinetobacter sp.
TGTTGTATTTTTAGCCAGTTATCCTGTAACCATTGTTGTGATTGCTCTAGAAAATGCTGAATCTGACTTTGCCGACATAATACGGGAACTGTTAACCTAATTTCATGCGGATACACCCGTAAACGCAGACACTTTGCCTGTGCATGACGGACAATTTTTATTTCAGGCAATTGATTCAAAGAATATTTCCTCTTAATTCCTTTTTCAAAAGGAGTAAGCCCCTTCCTTTGTAAAGAGTAAGCCGCATAAGCGGCTTAAGGAAGAATTTACAATACCAAAAAAACAAACCTACTCAGCTGTACGTACATCAATGCCAACATCAGTTGCCACAACAGCAACATCTGCCTTGTTCAAAGCAAAAATACCATTCGTGACTACACCTGGAATATCATTTATGGTCTTTTCCAGTTCCAAAGCATTCAAAATATTAAGATTAAATACATCCAGAATAACATTGCCATTGTCAGTAACAACGCCTTCACGATAGACAGGATCGCCACCCAACGTTACGATTTTACGTGCAACCGCAGAACGTGCCATTGGGATCACTTCAACAGGTAATGGAAAATCTCGTCCCAGTTGTTCAACCCATTTAGAATCATCAACAATACACACAAATTTTTTGGCAATCGAAGCAACAATTTTTTCTCGTGTTAATGCTGCACCTCCGCCTTTAATCATATGGAGATGACGATCAATTTCATCTGCACCATCCACATAAGCATCCAAACCACCGACATGATTCATGTCAACCACGTCAATGCCAAGTTTTTTCAAGCGTTCTGCTGTCGCATTCGAACTTGCAACAGCTGCTTCTAATTGTAACTCTGGAAGAAGCTCAATTAAAAAATTTACAGTACTTCCCGTACCCACACCTAAAATACCACCGCGTGGCAAATGCTTCAAAGCGGCTTGGGCTGCAGCTTGTTTTTTCTCGTCCTGGGTCGTATATAAACTCATAGAAGTACTCATTATTTAAAATCAGTGGTCGATTTGCAGCAATTTATCAGCCCAAATCATTAGCGGTTTGTTACAATAGCGGTTTATTTTAAACTGTTATATGGAAGATGAACATGTTGTTTCGCTTGGTAAGAAAAATTTTACAAGCAACAGTCTATGATGTTGCAATTGAATCTCCTCTCGAAGCAGCTCCACGAATTAGTCAAAAACTGAACAATAACATTCGATTGAAACGTGAAGATCTTCAACCTGTATTCTCATTTAAATTACGTGGTGCTTACAATCGCATTAGCCAGCTGCCACAAGAACAATTACAACGTGGTGTAATTACGGCTTCTGCAGGGAATCACGCTCAAGGCGTCGCATTATCGGGCGCACGTTTGAATATTCCAGCTATTATTGTGATGCCACAAACGACGCCAGATATTAAAGTGCAAGCCGTTAAACGGTTAGGCGGTCAAGTGGTTCTGCATGGCGATGCCTTCGATGCTGCCAATAAATACGCTCAACAACGGGCACAGGAAGATGGTTTAACTTTCATTCCCCCTTACGATGATGAATTGGTCATTGCAGGACAAGGTACCATTGCCAATGAAATTCACCGTCAATGGCGTGAAGTAGATTATATTTTTGTTGCAGTCGGCGGCGGCGGTTTAATTTCTGGCATTGCTGCTTATTTTGCAGAAGTCGCGCCACACGTCAAAGTTGTGGCCGTTGAATATGACGAGTCGGCATGTTTGAAAGCCGCTTTGGCTGCCAATGAACGCGTGGTGTTACCACACGTTGGATTATTTGCTGATGGTACAGCGGTTGCGCAAATTGGTGCACTGCCATTTGAAATTCTGCGTATGAATAAATCAGATGGTTCAGGCCAATTGATTGAACCAGAAGTGATTACCGTCAATACCGATGAAATTTGTGCTGCCATCAAAGATACTTACGATGAAACTCGTAGCATTGTCGAACCATCAGGTGCCATGGCTCTCGCTGCAATTAAGAAATTTATTGCTCAGACGGGTATTGAAGGCAAAAACATGGTGTCCATTGTTTGCGGTGCAAACATGAACTTTGACCGTTTACGCTACATTGCAGAAAGAACTGAACTTGGTGAACACCGTGAGGCAATTTATGCAGTAACGATTCCAGAAGACAAAGGCGCATTTTTAAATTTCTGTCGTATTCTTCAAGGTCGTAATATTACCGAGTTTAATTATCGTTATAACGGAACTCAAATTGCACAAGTCTTTGTTGGGATTAGCTTAAAAGGTGGACAAGCAGAACGTCAGGAAATTTTTGAAATTCTTACAAAGCAATATGATGTCGATGATTTGTCTGATGATGAAGTGGCAAAACTACATATTCGTTATTTGATTGGTGGTCATGCAAACTTAGGCAACGAGCGCCTATTCCGTGTAGAGTTTCCTGAACGCCCAGGTGCATTGTTAACTTTCCTTGAACGTCTTGGTCCTAGCCACAATATTACCCTATTCCATTATCGGAATCATGGTGCTGCCGAGGGTCGCGTCTTGGTTGGCCTGCAAGCCACAGATATTCAAGAAGAACCAGATGTTTTAACTGAAACTTTGGAAAAAATTTCTTATCCTTATGAAGAAATTAGCCATAATTTAGGTTATACCCGTTTCCTAAAATAAGTACTTTTCAAAAACAAAATCATTAAACGCATCATCGTAATACGATGATGCGTTTTAAAGCAGACTATAATTGTTCAACAATATGCTTCATATATTGCGAACCAGTACACTCCATTTGTGTATACCTTAAATGTTTTACCATCTATTTATTACTTATTTTGAACTTTTGCCACTTCCAGAATCACAATCAATGGACGTAATAAGGCTTTAACACTCGAATCCTTTTCTACATCTAAATATTCATTTTCTGCAGAA
>JASGGM010000262.1:0-2859 GCA_047605045.1 Acinetobacter sp.
ATTTAAATTGTGACAATAATATGACATTCCGCCCTCTGGGAAAATCTATTTTTATTATGAAAACAGTCCAACGTCATGGATACTGTTATTTTTGGCACACGACATGCAATAAATTAAATTTAATTTCAATCACTTAACTATAAATCTTCCTCAGCAAACAATTAAAAAACAATAAAAATCTGTACTGGCTAAGTTTTTATTAATAAAGAAAAATTATTGCAATATCATGAAAACTTCACCTCAACATCATTTTTATCAGGCTCATCATCGTTACATTCTGAGATAAGCTGGTTTACAGCTCCACTCTCCCATTCAAGCAATTTTTGTCACAATGATTAACGATTGTACAATGATCCAACATCATGCATAACAACAACAAAGTGATTAGGCGGAATGCTTTGCCAAGCGAATGAAGCCACAAGTTTTCACGGAATCTCTACGCTATGTTTACATCGAAAAGTTGAACCAGACAGCATTTTTATTTTTAGAAATCTGACAAGCAAATTCTCAGATATTCCAATAAATGCAGTGATTGGCAAAAAATACGCTAGCAACAAGAAATCAATTATGATTAAACTGCTATAACACGCTTTCTGCCCTCTTCTTTATTGTGATGAGAACCAGATACTCATGTGTTTATTTTTCATAAAGAAAAATTAAAAGGTAATTGAAATATGAAAGGAGTAATTTCATGAAATTTAAAAAATTAGTATTTGCAAGTATAACCAGTATCGGTCTCACAACATCAGCTTTTGCTGCTACCTTAAGCAGTCAACCTTACGGGACTACTCAAGCAGGTAAACCTGTTGAAATTTATACCCTGTCCAATAAAAATGGGGTATCCGTCTCTTTTATTAGCTTTGGTGGCGTCATTACCCAGATTATTACACCAGATGCACACGGTAAAAAAGACAATATTGTGCTGGGTTTTGATAATCTTAAAGGTTATGAAGTCACTGATACCAAAGAAGGCATTCACTTTGGTTCATTGATTGGCCGTTATGCGAATCGTATTGGAAATGGCCAATTTACCTTGGATGGTAAAACCTATCAATTAGAAAAAAATAATGGTCCAAATACATTGCATAGTGGTAATCCTGGATATGACAAACGTATTTGGCAAGTCAAACCTTTGGTCAGCTCTGGGGAAACTGTAAAAGCATCCTTAAAATTGACCAGTCCTGATGGTGATCAAGGCTTCCCTGGAAAATTAGATGTTGAAGTGATTTATAGCTTATCGGACAACAATGAATTCCGCATTGAATATAAAGCCAAAACAGACAAGCCAACCGTAGTGAATCTGACCAATCATAGTTATTTTAATTTGGCTGGTGCGAAAAATAGTCCTTATGGTGTGTTAGATCATATTGTGCAGTTAAACGCAGATCGTGTTTTAGTCACAGACAAAGATTCTTTGCCAACAGGACAGATTGCTAGCGTTGCAGGCACACCTTTCGATTTTAGAACACCAAAAGCCATCGCAAAAGATATTCGAACCAACAATGAACAACTGGCTTTCGGATATGGCTATGATCAAACGTGGATTATTAATAAGGGTCAGGATAAATTACAACGCGCCGCATTTGTGGTTGATCCAAAATCGAAACGAACCCTTGAAGTGAGCACGACTGAGCCTAGTATTCAGTTATATACGGCCAATCATTTATTAGGTTATGTTGCAGGTGCACAGGGTGTGCTGTATCGTCAGGGAGATGCGCTTGCATTAGAGACACAGCATTATCCAGATAGCCCAAATCAACCTAATTTTCCATCAACGCGTTTAGATCCAAATCAAAGCTATAATAGTATCACGGTGTTTAAATTCGGTATTGCGCCTTAGCATCGAGATTTAAGCAAAAAGCTTGAAGCCAAATGTCTAGACATTTGGCTTCACAGAGATTTCATAAAAGATGTATTTTTTAACTTTTTTCATCTAAAGCACATATGTTGAAAAATGTATAAATGCTCTTATGCTCTAAGTTAAAAGAATAAATAGCTGTAGACATCTTATTTCTGCTTGGTATTGGGTAAAAATACCGTTGCAAAACCTAATAATGGCAGATATGAACACAATTTAAATATCCACTCAATACCATAAATATCTGCCAAATGGCCAAGCCCTGCTGCGGCAATACCACTGACACCAAACATCAAACCAAACATTAAGCCCGCAATCATACCAACACGTCCCGGCACAGCTTCTTGTGCATAAACCACCATTGCCGCAAATGCTGAAGACAACACCAAACCTGCAACAATAGACAAAATAGTCGTCCAGAATAAATTGGCATACGGTATTAGCAAGGCAAAAGGCGCCATACCCACAAATGAAACCCAGATAACCGCTTTACGTCCAATTTTGTCACCAATCGGGCCACCTGCAAAAGTGCCCAAAGCCACTGCTGCCAAAAAGGCAAATAGCTGTAATTGTGCAGATTGCAGGCTTAATTGGAATTTATGAATTAAATAAAAGGTGAAATAGTTGGTAATGCTGGCAATGTAAGTAAACTTGGCAAACATCAACACCGAGATGGTACCTAAAGCAACATACAGTTCCCTACCATGTAGTTTACGATGTGTTTGGGCCGCTTTGGTCGCTATTTTATTTTTCGCATGTGTAACTGTCCAACGACTAACACCCAATAAAATCCAAATTGCCAAGCCAGCAACAACAATCAGCCAAGTCACTGCATATTGACCAAAAGGTACTATTAATAATGCTGCCAACACAGGCCCAATGGCTGATCCTGTGTTTCCTCCTACTTGAAATGTAGACTGTGCGGTACCAAAACGCCCGCCCGAGACCATACGTGCCACCCGTGATGCTTCAGGATGAAATGTAGAAGAACCAACGCCAAT
>JASGGM010000263.1:0-2814 GCA_047605045.1 Acinetobacter sp.
AATTCACTAAAGGTACTTTGAATTCCAATTAAACTTCCTGCAAAAACTTCCTGTAGCATCGGTGATGCCATACCAATAATGCCAATTCCAGCGGAAACATTCATACATAACACTATCCACACTAACCAGAATTGAGGAATATTCCAGATTTTTGAGGCATGAACATGACTTGTGGTGATCATCGATTTTTGTATAACAGGTGGTTGCCAATGCGCAGGTTTCCAATCAGAGGCGGGAATGCGGTAAATGAATGCACCACTCACCATAAATATAAAGTAAATCAATGCCATAATAATGAATGTTTGTACGACACCAACACTATTTGGCGTTGAAAAGTATGACATCAATTCAACTGCAAGTGGCGAACCAATCATTGCACCGCCACCAAAGCCCATAATTGCCATGCCTGTCGCCAAGCCACGCTTATCAGGGAACCACTTAATAAGTGTACTCACTGGAGAAATATAACCCAGCCCTAAACCGATCCCACCAATCACACCTGAACCGAGTAACATTAACCAAAATTGATGTAGATAAATACCCAATGCGGAAACTAACATCCCCCCACACCAACATATTGCACTGATTAAACCTGCTTTACGTGGTCCCACACGTTCCAGCCAGCCGCCCCAAATCGCTGCCGAACTTCCCAATAAAACAAAAAATAAGGTATACATCCATCCCAATGTTGAAACTTTCCAATCACAAGACCTTACAAACAATTGTTGAAAAAAGCCAATATCTGGCACACAAGCAATCGCATGATCGATACCTAGCGCCTTCGATAACGGCAACCAGAATACGGAAAACCCGTATGCCATTCCAATACACAAATGAATAGCCAATGCCGCTGGTGGTATCAGCCAACGGTTAAAACCAGACTTTGCAATGATACGCTGCTTAGATAAAAATGAAGATTGGTGCAATGAATTTGAAGGCATGGACGAACTCCTTTTTTGCCATCGATATACGCGGTTGTGCCTTAAAAGTCTAGTACAACCCTATTTTTTGCGGCAATCGTTTTCATTAAAAATTAAAAAAGCCATCTTCATTGAATAAAGATGGCTTTGCTTGATGATGTCAACGACACAATCAATTAATAGCGTTCAACCATTTTCTCTAAAGAAATAGGACGGATCTTATCCGCATTGCCCGCTGTACCGAATGCTTCATAACGATCAACACACACCTGTTTCATAGCATCAACCGTTTTCGCAAAGTATTTACGAGGGTCAAATTCGGCAGGATGCTCCGCCATAAAGCGACGAATTGCACCTGTAGACGCCAAACGTAAATCTGTATCGATGTTGATTTTACGTACGCCGTGTTTGATTGCTTCTACCAGTTGATCGACAGGCACACCATAAGTTTCGCCAATCGTACCACCAAATTCATTGATGATTTTTAACCATTCTTGCGGCACTGAACTTGAACCGTGCATTACCAAATGTGTATTCGGTAAAGCCGCATGAATTTCTTTAATTCGATCAATTGCTAAAATATCGCCCGTAGGTGGACGCGTAAATTTATAAGCGCCGTGCGAAGTTCCAACGGCGATCGCCAAGGCATCTACATTGGTATCTGCAACAAATTGCGTTGCTTCTTCTACAGAAGTCAGTAACTGGGAATGATCAAGTACACCTTCTGCACCCACACCATCCTCTTCACCCGCCAGACCTGTTTCAAGGCTACCCAAACAACCAATTTCCCCTTCCACAGAAACGCCACATGCATGTGCCATTGCCACAACACGGCGCGTCACATCAACATTGTAATCATATGTTGTCGGGCTTTTACCATCTGTACCCAGTGAGCCGTCCATCATAACCGAACTAAAGCCCAATTGAATTGAACGCTGGCAAATGTCTGGACTAGTCCCGTGATCTTGGTGCATAACCACTGGGATATGAGGCCATTCTTCAATAGCAGCTAAAATCAGGTGACGTAAAAAAGGAGCACCTGCATATTTGCGTGCTCCTGCCGATGCCTGAACAATCACTGGCGAATTTGTAGCGTCTGCCGCCAACATAATTGCACGCATTTGTTCTAAATTATTGACGTTAAATGCTGGCACGCCATAGCTATGTTCTGCAGCATGATCCAATAGCTGACGTAATGATATAAGAGCCATATGTTCCTCCCAGATAGTGGTCTATATTCTACATGTTGATGATTTACAATTCAGCACCCAATTACTTATTTTCAAAAAAAATCCCCGCATTTGCAGGGACTTTTAATAAAAAATCAACAAATCACTGTGCTTTTACATCTGATGCAGTCGCATCCGCAACAGGCACTTGAGTACTACCGTTATCGACAGGTTTGTCTAAAGCATCAATTTGTGCTTGTTGTTCAGGCGAAGTTTCAGCGTTATCGACAGGTGCAGATGCAACTTCAGACGCAGCGACAGCCGATGCGCCAGATTCATTTTTTGCTTCTTCAGCTTTTTTAGCACATGCGGTTACTGACAATGTTGCAATACAAGTAAGTGCAATAAGTAATTGTTTTTTCATTACAAAACTCCTTAAATGGTTCTGGTACGTTCCAACAAAGCTGCAACTGCAGGTAAAGTTTTACCTTCTACAAACTCAAGGAATGCACCACCACCTGTTGAAATATAACTAATTTGATCTGCGACGTTATATTTATCAATCGCCGCCAATGTATCGCCACCGCCAGCAATTGAAAATGCTGAACTCTCTGCAATAGCAATAGACAATACCTTAGTGCCTTCACCGAATTGATCGACTTCAAACACGCCGACAGGTCCATTCCATAGAATAGTTTGAGATTGTTTCAGAAATGTTGCAAAAG
>JASGGM010000264.1:0-2813 GCA_047605045.1 Acinetobacter sp.
CTTTGTAGGCAATGGCTAAACCAGCGTTATCGGCAATATTTTCACCTAAAGTCAGTTCACCATTAACGTGATATCCTGAAATTGGCTCATAAGCATTATATTGATTTACCAAAGCCTGTGTTTTTTCTTTAAAACGTTTATGGTCTTCTTCTGTCCACCAATTTCGCATATTACCAAGTTCATCGAACTGACTACCTTGATCATCGAAAGCATGACTGATTTCATGACCAATCACTGCACCAATACCACCATAATTCACGGCATCATCTGCATTCATATTAAAAAATGGCGGTTGCAGAATGGCAGCAGGAAAAACAATTTCATTCAAGGACGGATTATAATAAGCATTAACCGTTTGAGGAGTCATATACCACTCGGCTCGATCGACAGGTTTACCTAATTTATTTAGCTCATAATTGTGTTCAAATTCTGAGGCACGAATACTATTGCCAATAACATCATTTTTTTCAATGCGTAATGCTGAATAATCTCGCCATTTTTTAGGATAACCAATTTTAATGGCCAAATTGGTTAGCTTTTTACGGGCCTGAATTTTTGTTGCAGGGCTCATCCAATCTAATTGATCAATGCTTTGATCGTAGGCTTTGATTAGGTTGGCAACCAACAGGTCCATACGTTGCTTCTTGTCCGCAGTAAAATATTGCTGTACATAAAGCTGACCCAAGCCTTCACCCAAGATACCATTGACCAATGCCACACCACGTTTCCAGCGAGGTTCTTGTTCCTTAACATCACGCAGTGTTGTACTATAAAAATTAAAACTATTCGTTGCGTAGGCCTTGCTTAATAAAGGTGCAAAATCATTAATCAAATGCCATTTAAAATATATTTGCCACGTTTGGATTGGCGTTTCTGCAAGCAATGTATTTAAGCCTTTGAAATAGCTTGGCTGATCGACCTGAATAGTTTCAACTTTACCACTGACACCTGTTTCTTTTAGATAAGTTTCCCAATCGAAGGAAGGAACCAGTGTCGACAATTCACTTAATTTGTATTTGTTGTAGCGTTTCGCAGTATCGCGATTTTGGACATTCGTCCATTGATATTGTGCGATTTTAGTCTCTAGTGCCAAAATTGCTTGAGCATGTTCGGCTGCTTGTTGGTCGCCTGTCAAGGTGAGCATTCTCTCGATATATTTTAGATATTGCTGTCGAATATCTACAAATTTTTTATCATCTTTTAAATAATAATCTCGATCTGGCAGGCTTAAACCACTTTGACCAAGTTGTACAATCATAATGGTGGATTGTTTCATGTCTTGGTCTATACCCATACCAAATGGCTTAGAAACGCCGATTCTTTCATAATGAGCCAACAATGATGCAATATCTTTTTTGTTTTGAAGCTTTTGAATCTTTATTAATTCTGGCTGTAGTGGTTTTAACCCCAGTGCTTCAATGGTTTTTTCATCCATAAAACTGTTATAGAGTGCTGAAATTTTACCTTCAACGCTATTTTCAGAAGATTTTTTTTGAGAAAGGCTATTAATAATTTGCTGAATTTGTTGGACAGTTTGATCTTGTAGTTGATTAAATGAGCCCCAACGTGCTTTATCAGCAGGAATTTCAGTGTTCTTTAACCATGTGCCATTTACATGTTGATAAAAATCATCTTGTGTACGGGTAGCATGATCGATGGATTGTTTATCGATACCAGAACTTTTTTGATTAACAGCTGTTTGTAATTGATAAGTAGCAGCCATAGTTGTAATGAATGGACTCATAAGCGTAATACTAAGTAAACTTTTTACAAATATCGTTTTCAATGAAATTATCCTTTTATTGCAATGGTTATAATATAACAAATATTTTTAATATCTGTCTAATTGACCAAATTCTATTAGCGCTGATATTGTCATAATATGAAAGATTTTCTTGTTTTGATGACAATATGAATACACATATAAATTCATCATAAATATTTATTAAACAACTCCATATAATATATTTTTTAATTTTGCTGTTATGCAATAGTATTTTTATTAAAAAAATCATTGGCTTTTGAGTGATTTCAATAAATCATCTATTTTATTATATTTTTTTAGATGGATTTTACCTTCTTTTAACCAATCAATAGATTATGTCTCCTTTAAGAGAGCAGGGCTCATTATTTGGATAGAGCCCTGTTTTGAAAAATTAAAATAAGCCAATGTCCATGCTTAATGTTTATTCAAATCGAGTAAAATTTGATAGGCCTCGCGATAAGTGCTACCAATCACAGATTCACGTTCTGCCGCATCAATACTTTTGAGTTTATCAATATTAATTTTTTGCGTTCTCACATCTTCAGCAGCAATTTCACCCAAAATTTTAATCATGTCTAGCCGTTTTTGACTAAAATTAGCGGGTTTCCTAGAGGAGGTATATCTCTGTTGATAATCTGTTTCAATTTGAAGATATAGGCGACTAAAAATTTCAGCATCTGACTTTCTTTCTTTACGCAGTTGTTTTGTTAATTGCTCAATTTTACGTTCATCTAAAATATCCTTGATGGTGTACCAGACATCGTCTGCCACATATCCTTCATAATATGGCAAATCTTCTTCTGAAGCATTTGTAACTGCTTTTTTGGGTTTGTTTAATTGTTGTGCTTTCGTTAATGTTACATTGTACTTATCTGCATAAGAATAGGCTGCCCATCGAGCAGTTTGATTCAAAGTATTGATATTCAAATCTGCTAGATTGGTTTCTTTACCCGTTATGACATCAGTATAGTGATTGATAATATAGTTATAGCGATATAAGGTGGTTTAGACGTCAATAAAACTATGTCCTTGCTCAAAGAGTTTTTTC
>JASGGM010000265.1:0-2792 GCA_047605045.1 Acinetobacter sp.
GGAGCGATAAGAAAGGCGGATGGGCAATTATTCGTGAAGCTTCCCTTAATTATCGTGTCTGGATCTTATTCATTAGTTATGCCGCTTGTTTCGGTATTGAAATTTTTATTCACAACATCGTCACCATGTATTACGTACAACATTTCAACTTTGGTCTAAAAGAAGCTGGTTTGGCTGCTGGTATTTTTGGACTATTGGCGCTCTTTGCTCGTGCTTTGGGCGGTATCGTTTCTGACAGAGTGGCGTTGACACGTGGTTTGGATGGTCGTACCAAAGTGTTGTTTATTATGGTGTTGGGTGAAGGTTTGTTCCTCATGCTCTTTTCGCAAATGAATACTGCAATGTTGGCGATTCTTAGCATGACATTGTTTGGTTTATTTACGCATATGGCGTGTGGCGCAACTTATGCTTTAGTGCCATTTATTGACCGTAAGGTATTGGGGGGAGTTGCAGGGATTATTGGTGCAGGTGGTAACGTGGGTGCAGTTGCCGCAGGGTTTCTTTTTAAAGGAATGGCCGATATTCAAAGTTGTTTATGGGTGCTTGGCATCATGGTGGCGGTTATTGCCTGTGGTGTGATGCTGATTCGGTTCTCAGCCGAACATAAAGCCAAAGAACAACAATTGTTTGAACAGGCAGTGCTTGAACGTAATCAAGCAGCCTAAGCCTCAAATTTGAATATTAAGTATTTAGGAGAAATCAGATGAAACTTGTGATGATTGGTCATGGGATGGTCGGACACAAATTTATTGAAAGTGTACTGGAACATAACGATGACGAACTCGAAATTACCATTATTGCGGAAGAACCACGTTTAGCTTATGACCGTGTGCATTTGACTGAATATTTCTCAGGACGTACTGCTAAAGATTTATCACTTGCACGTAGCGATTTTGCAGATGCGTATGGCATTGACCTACATTTGAATTGTCGTGCGACAGCCATCGACCCCATTGCAAAAACAGTGATGACAGCAGATGGCAAAGTTGTGGCTTATGACAAACTCATTTTAGCAACGGGTTCTTATGCCTTTGTGCCACCAATTCCGGGTAACGATCGAAAAAATTGTTTTGTCTATCGTACGATTGAAGATTTAGATGCCATTCGTGCAGCCAGCTTAAATGCTAAATCTGGTGCAGTTATTGGGGGTGGTTTGCTGGGATTAGAAGCAGCAAAAGCCTTAAAAGACTTGAATTTGAGTACGCATGTGGTTGAGTTTGCACCACGCTTAATGGCGGTACAAATTGATGATTTAGGCGGTAAAATTTTACGCCGAAAAATTGAAGATTTAGGTGTGCAAGTTCATACGCAAAAAGCCACACAATGTATTGAAGATGGTGAAAATAGCGTTCATGTCATGAAATTTGCCGATGGTTCTCAGCTCGAAACCGACATTGTGTTGTTTTCGGCGGGGATTCGCCCACGAGATGAACTGGCACGTGCCAGTGGTTTGGCAGTTGGTGAGCGTGGCGGCATTGTGATTAATGATTATTGCCAAACGTCAGATCCAAATATTTATGCAATTGGTGAATGTGCGTTATGGAGCAACAAAATTTTTGGATTGGTTGCACCGGGCTATGACATGGCACGTATTGCAGCGAAACATGTCTATGACTTAAGTGGTTCATGTTTTGCTGGTGCAGACATGAGCACCAAATTAAAGCTAATGGGTGTTGATGTTGCGTCAGTAGGCGATGCTCATGCCATGACACCCAATTCACTCAGCTATTTTTATGCCGATGAAGATGCCCTGATTTATAAAAAAATTGTGGTAAGTCAGGATAAAAGTAAATTGTTGGGTGCGGTTCTGATTGGCGATGCCAAAGAATATAGCGATTTACTACAAAAAATGCTGAATGGATTAAGTCTTCCTGAAAATCCTGAAAGTTTAATTATGCCGGGTTATGCTCAGCAAGGTGCAAAATCGGGTGGTAGCGGTGTTGATTTACTGCCAGATTCAGCCACGATTTGTTCGTGTAACAATGTCTCTAAAGCCGATATTTGCCAAGCAATTGCAGATGGTTCAACCTCATTGGGTGCATTGAAAAAATGTACGCAAGCGGCAACAGCATGTGGTGGTTGTGCACCGTTAGTAACACAAGTGCTCAAAGCGGAATTGCAACGTCAGGGTGTTACGGTTAATAACTATTTATGTGAGCATTTTTCGTATTCACGACAAGAAATTTTCCATTTGGTTCGTGTGCATAACATCAAAACTTTTGATGATTTAATTCAGCAATTTGGGCAAGGTCTAGGCTGTGAAATTTGTAAACCGACTGCCGCGAACATTTTAGCGTCGTGTTGGAATGATTTTGTCTTAAAACCAAGTCATGCAGGCTTACAAGACAGTAATGACTACTACTTGGGCAACATTCAAAAAGATGGTTCTTATTCGGTTGTGCCACGTATGGCGGGTGGTGAAGTAACCCCAGATGGTTTAATTGCAGTGGGCCAAATTGCCAAAAAATACAACCTTTACACCAAAATTACGGGTGGGCAACGTGTCGATATGTTCGGTGCGCAATTGCATGAACTGCCTTTAATCTGGGAAGAACTGATTGCGGCAGGTTTTGAGTCTGGACATGCTTATGGTAAATCGCTACGTACTGTGAAATCGTGTGTTGGAAGCAGCTGGTGCCGTTATGGTGTAGACGATTCGGTCGGTCTCGCCATCGATTTGGAGAATCGTTACAAAGGGTTGCGTTCTCCACATAAATTAAAAATGGCAGTTTCTGGCTGTACCCGTGAATGTGCCGAAGCACAAGGCAAAGATGTGGGTGTCATTGCCACTG
>JASGGM010000266.1:0-2782 GCA_047605045.1 Acinetobacter sp.
CCTTTAAAAATATCAATGGTAATGAAAACTACAATTCACAAATTGGGGCATCCGCTTGGTATTCAACCATCGAAAACCGTCGCTCTGGTCGAGATGGCAATCGTCAAGTGTATTCTATTTTTACCAACACCAATTACAAACAATGGAATCTACAACTCTTGGCTGCCCATCAGGATATTGACAATGCTGACAATGATTATCCTGACCATATTACCTTAGGTGGCTTTGATTATGCCTTTAACTCCGCAACCAAAGGTCAACTGTATTCGGCAGAAGTTAGTTATTTATTCCCACAAGAGTTTTATGGGATTACGGGAGTCCGACCCTACTTAAACTACAGTACTTATCAGAAGAGCCATGCAGGATTTAAAGACTCTACACGTATTATTCCAGGTCTTGCCTTCAATTATAAAAAACTTACCGTTCAAGCTGAATTGCTGATTGGTAAACATGATCCGTATTTAGGCGATAGCGATGGTTTAGCTGCAGGCGGTAGCAACAACAAATGGAATAAGAAAGCCTTCGTTTCAATTGGTTATTATTTTTAGACCTTTAGATTTAACTTAATTACCAAACATCAGCGATGAAGTTTGAAATATGAAAGCTTGGATGGTTCAAATATTGAATGATTTGGAGCATTCAACACTTTCATCAACATCATTTTAGCTTGAACCGTAACACAAGATCTTGTCAGGTCTGCATATTAGAGACCTGACAGGATCAAAGAAATCGACTTTCTTACAAAATACCAAAATCATCCATGTCGATTATGGCGTTTTCTTCGCAGCTGAATCCGCCATATCCATGTGCTGCATTTCTGAAGCAGCCATGCCATCATGCTTCATCTTGGACATATCCATTGTGACTTCAGAAGCACTACCATCGGCGTGCATCTTTGCCATATCATCATGACTCATTTGCGGTTGTGAAACATCGCCCGTCGATTTCCAATCTTTGGAATATTGCTGAATACGATCATTATCAGAACTCAGGCTATACCATAAAAATCCCATAAAGACTGCACCCAAAATACAAGCAATAATCACACCTTTCCAAGGATTCGACTTTTTCGGTTGTTGATTGGACATGTTACTTTCCTCTAAATGACTGACTAAAAATAAATACATCTGTTGCAGACCAGCACAGCAGCTGGTCTAAATTCAAGCAATTTTATGCAACTGAAAATCTTGATACGCGGGGTAAGATGCTCCCGATTGAATATCAATAATTTCGGTATAACCATTTCCCAAAATTAAAGTATTTCTCTCTTTCACATTCTTGAGCTGGATTTTAAGTTTGCCCGCATCACTAAACATAAATGTGCCTGTTAAAATTTCTGGCTTGTTATGTTCGCTATAACTGGTACGGGTGAGCTTAAAACTTTGATCGGGATGAATAATTAAATCAACCCCCATACCATCACAATCGGGACAGTGTGAAATGCATGCTGCACAGGGCAAAACACCTTGATAATGCCCAACCCATTGTTGCAACTTCGGATCCACCACTTGAGACGCTTTTTTTACAGATTTATCCTGATGTGTGCTCTGCTCATTTTGATGACACCCCCAACCAACACTTGCAAAAACCACAGAGACAAATAATGCTTTTTTCATATCTGCTTTCCTCTCACCACATATGCATTTGCAATACACCGCCCTAGGTGCAAACCAACACGATGTTGAAAGCTGAATTGTCGATATTGAATCATATATTTATGATGCTGCATGGCATCAAAATTGAAATTTAAATGAGTCATTTCACTTCCTTTAAAGCATAAATTTCTGATGAAACTCGGTTAAAGTTTCTATCGATGTCGCATCTGTTAGAAATTTAGGCAAATAAAGGTGGTGCTCGACCTTGCGGTAGCAAAAAGAGTCGTTGTAAAACGAAATAGATATGTTTAAAGGCGTGTTGAAACGCCAAAAGACGCACTTGAATACGATCAACCACTTCAGAAAGATCAATATCAGTGGATGCCACAACATGGCCATAAACCGTACAATAAATACATTCGTGCTGTGGATCATGCTGATGCGCTGATTTTTTCTCAACGCTCATCTGCATCATATCTGATGAATGTTCATGTGAATCATGCATTAGCATATTCGACATTGCAGAGACATTGTTATGTTGCATGTCAAGCGGTTGATGCTGCTGCAAGTGCAATGCGCTGACAATAGTTTCACAGACCGGAGCAATTTGATATTTTTCCGGTAATAATGGCTGTAAAAATACAGCAATCTGTAGAAACATTGCCGCCCAAGCGAGTGCTAAAGCAGTTCTCATCAATATGACAGACCATTCATGTGAATCTTGAGTGGCCCAAGTCTAGCATAAGAAAGAACAATTGAATTGATTTTTATAGAATGTTATGCCAGATGCTAACGTATTGCTTCTTATAATGAACCTGCTAATGCTTTTTTACTACGCATCACGGCTCTAGCATATTTTTTGGCTTTATGACGTGTCCAAAAACTCGATTTATAGCCTGTGGGCCCAACATTATAATAGGCCACTGTTTTAAACCAACTGCCTGCCGATTGATGATATTGGTTAAGAATTCTGGCATTACATTGAATATTGGTATATTCATCCAGCAAATCTGCGCCACAGGTTTGTCGCCAATAGCTTGGAATAATCTGCGTCAGTCCAATCGCCCCTGTTGGAGAAATAGCAGTACTGTTATAGCCCGACTCTTGTCGAATCATGGCCGCAATAATGAGAGGTGGGATTTGGTATTGATCGGCATTTTGAATAATCATTGGAGAAAGACGGTTGG
>JASGGM010000267.1:0-2780 GCA_047605045.1 Acinetobacter sp.
AGCATAGTTGGATTAAAGTGGGTGCTGGTCAAAACTGGCATGAATTTGTATTGCATTCGACCCAACAAGGTTGGTATGGGCTGCAAAATCTGGCCCTAATTCCAGGGTTGGTCGGAGCAAGTCCAGTACAAAATATTGGTGCATATGGTGTAGAAGTTGGTGATTTTATTGATACGATTCAGGTGTATGACCGAGAATTAAAACAATTTTCTGAATTGTCGGCATCAGCTTGTCATTTTTCGTATCGACATAGTATTTTTAAAGATCAGCCTGATCGTTATGTTATTGTCGCCGTGGTCTTTAAGTTGCTGAAAACGCCTCAATTGCAATTGGGGTATGGTGATTTACGTTTAGCCGTTGGAGATGAGCAAACAGCAGAGAATCTTCAAAAGCAGGTCATTGCAATTCGAGAAAGCAAACTCCCAAACCCTGAAGAATATCCAAATGTTGGGAGTTTTTTTAAAAATCCAATCATTTCATTGTCGCAATACAATGAATTGGTAAAACAATTTCCAAAGTTGCCTCATTATCCACAACCGAATGATCAAGTCAAAATTGCGGCAGGATGGCTCATTGATCAGGCTGGTTGGAAAGGTAAACGTTTGGGAGCAGTCGGCATGTTTGCACGTCAGGCTCTCGTATTGGTGAATTATGAACGCGCAACGCTATTAGATGTGCAAACAACGTATCGTGCGGTACAACAAGCGGTACAACAAAAATTCAATATATTGCTAGAACCTGAACCTGTACTGTTTAGTAATGATGGTTTAATTCAATCACATGTGAGCAATTAACATGGCAGGACAACATTGGATGGTAAGTTTGGTACGAGCAGCAGCAGTGCTATTCACCTTGCTTGCTTTTTTAATGGTGTTTATTTACACGCCCTTTTATTCACAGTTTGTTTTATATCTATTAAATAAATTTGTTCCAGTTGAAGTAAATAATGTAGCGGCTAAAAGTCAGCAAATGGCTGCGTTAAGTGAACATGATGATTTAGAGCCAGGTTCGGATTTATGGATTGCTCGTCAGGCTTATTTTAAAGCTTTACAAGAGGCTGGTCAGAAAAAGGATGTACAAAGTTTATATTTAATTCAGGCACGTTATAATGTTCTTCAAGCTGAAATCAAACGAAATCAGACAGATGAACAAGGAGAGCATGCAGCAAGTGATGTGCAAGAGCAACAATATTTTGCCTTTTTAAAGCATAAAAAACATGAGCTACGTGCTGAACAAGAAGCCGAAACTGTAAAATTGGCAAGTGAAGTGGCCAAGTTTGATCAGCCCGATAATTTGGCGCTCATGGACAAATACGAGCATTTCTTAAAAACATATCCAATCACTCTCAATGCCAGTGAACCAATAAACCAGCAAGTGGTTGATGGTTTACAACATGCTGAAAATCTTGAGCAAAAACGAAATGAAATGGTTGAAAAGCCATCTGCTATTGTTGTGCTAGGTGGCGGATTAAAACTAGATAAAGCGCGTAAAGATATTATTGTGAATGATTACACGCGGCTTCGTCTGGAGAAAACGCTAGAGTTAGAAAAGCAAAGTAATTTGCCAATTGTCTTAAGTGGTGTGGAAGCCCCTTACATGCAAAAATGGCTGAAACAATATGGTGTAGATGCCAAACTTTTAGAAAATCGCAGTATGAATACCTGTGAAAATAGTCGTTTTAGTTCTTTGCTATTACAAAAAAAAGGGGGAGCACCAAAGGTAATGCTCATTACAGATGAATATCATATGCCGAGAACACGTCGTCTGTTTGCAATGAATGGTATTACGACAATTCCAGTAAATGCACCAATGCCCATGCCACGAACTTCATGGAAGCCATCCATACAAAATTATGATCATAGCCGTCGTGCGAATTATGAGATGCTAGCAACGATACGAGACGTTATATTAGGTGCGACAGATTGCCGTGAGGTGCCTTAAATGTCTGATATTCCATTCTTAAGCCCCCAGCGATTACAGGAATATAATCTGCCTGTACCAAGTCGGGAATTGACGCCAAAATTACTCTCAGCCTTGAACCTATACCGACCTTATGATGTACAAGGTGACTTATTGGCTTATTATAAACTGTATGGTTTAGACGTACTCGACTGTCATTATTGGCAAGGTTACGTTCAGACAGCTTTATTTAAGTTGCATACGCAGGTCTTCCAACCGAAGATAGAATCAGTTCGTGGTACCGTTTTTCTTATTCATGGTTATCTAGAACATAGTGGAATATATCAACCCATTATTGCAGAAATTTTGTCGCAAGGTTTTAGTGTGTTGGTATTCGATTTACCTGGACATGGTTTAAGTAGTGGTTCGCCTGCAAGCATTCAAAATTTTAATCATTATCAGGACGTACTTAAAGCGGTTTATCAGTATGTAAAGAATGCAGAGCAATTACCACAACCTTGGCTTGGTATTGGGCAAAGTACAGGTGGTGCGATATTGATGCATCATATTCTGGACTATGCGGAACGACGTCAAAATCCTTTTGTTGAACGCGTACTGTTGTTGTCACCATTGGTACGGCCTGCAAAAACAGCATGGTGGCATAATCCTGTAGGTTTAGGTCTGATTCGTCGTATTCGACGCCAAGTGCCACGCCATTTTCGCCGTAATAATCATAATCCTGAATTTTTACGTTTTATTCGTTTAAAAGATCCATTACAGCCTCGTATGATGGGAATGGACTGGATTCTGGCAATGTCAAAATGGATGCTCGAAATGGAACAGCGTCCTTCGTGCCGTATCCCAGTATGGTTAGCACAAGG
>JASGGM010000268.1:0-2751 GCA_047605045.1 Acinetobacter sp.
ATATTTTGATTTTGTTGAACGGATTGTGTCGCACAACCGACCATCCCCACCATCGCCATAGACAAAATTAAAATGTTGTATTTCATATTGTGTCCTTACATAGGTTATTAAACTATGAATACATAAAATGTATTGATATCAATATAATACTTAAGGCTAAATTAACGATTTGATGTTTTTTTGTTATAGATTGATAGGTGTTTGTAAAACAAATATTTACATTGGCCTTGTAATTTTTATACGCATAATGGTGATCAATGATTGCTTTATTTGTCTTGTATAAAGGTTAAAACGTTTTTATATAAATGTAGAATCTTATAAAGTTTGGCACGAAATTGGCTTTAAATCTGTCCATTGTGAGATGAATGTATAAATCTTTTGCTTAATTTAATGTCAGAAGCTAGAAGTATTCATAAATAAGATATGAGTAAATGAGGAAAGCTCAGCAAAAAAAGAACTTTCCTTATCCAGATTGAGATGCTAATCAAAAGATAGCATCCTTAAAATTGATGATTGATGTAGGTATGAACTTGAACATTCATTTGATTAAAGTCGGTACGTTAGCGTTAGCAATAGCATCAACAACATTGGCTTTGGCAAAAACACCAGCACAAGCCAATAAGGTACTCAAAATTGCACTTGAAGCACCAGATGATGGTTTTGATTTGGTAAAAACCACCAATTTTTATAGTGGGAGTATTGGTGAGGCTATTTTTGAACCACTTCTGAAATATGATTATTTAGCGCGACCAGTACAACTTGTACCTTTAACAGCACAAGCCATGCCTAAAATTGAGCAGCAGGGTAAGGTTTACACATTTAAAATTAAGCCAGGAATTTATTTCTCGCCTGACCCCGCTTTTAAGGGAAAGCGCCGTGAATTGGTGGCTGAGGACTATGTCTATACCATTAAACGAATTTTAGATCCTCGTAATCGATCACCAACAGTTTCTTTTATAGATGGAAAATTGTTGGGTGCAGATGCAGTGGTTGAACAGGCAAAAAAAACAGGTAAGTTTAATTACAATGCAACGTTTGCGGGTGTGAAAGCTTTAGACCGTTATACCATTCAATTTACGCTGACTCGTCCAGATTATAATTTTCCTTATATTCTGGCCTACACGACATTTGGGGCTACAGCAAAAGAAGTTGTAGATTTTTACGGGCCTCAACTCAGTGCGCATCCTGTTGGGACAGGGCCATATATGATTAGTAAATACGTGCCCAGAAGTAAAATTGAATTGGTTGCAAATCCTGATTTTCGTGGTTTTATCTGGAATTTTAAGTCATCAGGAACAGCTTGGGACAATCAGCTAGTAAAAGAAATGACAGGCAAACACATGCCACAAGTTGGCAAGGTTGTTGTGAGTATTATTGAAGAAGAACAATCACGTTGGTTGGCATTTCAGTCGGGCCAACTGGATTATGACAAATTGACAGCCAGTGCAGTACCAAAAGTTTTAAATGGCCACCAACTAAAACCTGAATTTGCCAAACAGGGAATTCGTTTAAATCCAATTAAAGATATGGAAATCACATATACCATGATGAATATGCGTGATCCAACAATAGGTGGCTATTCATTGGATAAAATCGCATTACGTCGAGCGATTGTGATGTCTTATAACCCACAGGAAAGTATTCGACAATTGTATAAAGGGCAAGCTGTAAAAGCTGAAATGTTTTTACCAGAAGGTGTCAGTGGCTATGACCCGAAATATCGCAGTAGTGTGGGATATAACCCTGTACTGGCCAATAAGCTTCTCGACCATTTTGGCTATAAAAAGGGGGCAGATGGTTATCGAACCTTTCCTAATGGTCAGCCGCTTCGTATTCGGATGAACACTGAATCTAGCTCTGCCAGTGTTATTCAGTCGGAACTTTGGAAAAAAAGTTTGGATGCAATCGGAATTCGCGTCGATTTTAAGGTTAGTAATTTCGCTGATAATTTGAAAGCAGCAACCCAATGTCAATATATGATGTGGGGTGGTGCATGGATCGCAGATTTTCCTGAAGGAGAAAATTTTGCACAATTGCTTTATGGTCCAAATGCAGGACAAGGTAATCTGGCCTGTTATCAGTCCAAAACTTATGATGCCTTATATAAAGCTGCCATGGAGTTGCCGCCTGCAAAGCGAGGACCATATTATCAGAAAATGAATCGTCAAATTGAGGCCGATAATCCGTGGAATATTCAAGCGACGCGTACACGTAATTGGTTGATTCGTCCAAATATACAAGGCTTTAAAGCACATCCAATGATGCATATTAATTGGCAATATCTGGATATACAGCCTGCCCAACAATAATTGAAGAAGAATGTGATGATGGAAATGAGTGTTAAACAGCAATTTCAGCGTTCGGGTATGGCATTACTCTTGGGGAGTGTATTGCTTGCAGGTCAGCAACTGGTATGGGCAAAAAGTCCTGCTGATCCAAATAAAGTGCTTCGTTATGCTTTTCCTGCTGCTGAAACAGGGTTCGATCCTGTTGCAGTACAAGATCTTTATTCAGCCCATGTCTTAAATGCTATTTTTGAAACGTTATATACCTATGATTATTTGGCACTGCCTGTCCGATTGGTTCCTTTAACGGCAGAAGCCATGCCACAGATCAGTGATGATGGGAAAACATATACTATTCGATTGAAAAAAGGCATTTATTTTGCCGCTGATCCCGCATTTAATGGCAAACGCCGTGAACTTACGTCTTATGACTATGCTTATGCCATTAAACGTGTACTGGATCCGA
>JASGGM010000269.1:0-2747 GCA_047605045.1 Acinetobacter sp.
CCAACCCGCAGAAACTGCAAAGGTTTTTCCATCGGAGGTTTCTGCATGTGCAGACTGCATAGCCAGCACTAAACTGCAAACAGCAATGGGGGTAAAAAGTTTGATCAGTTTCATATTGTAACTTCCTTTGTGTAACCTGTTGTAATCTGTGACGTCCTCGCCACACTCTATTTTTTAGAATAATAACCCTAAATATTTATAAATATTGATGATCTTTTGTGACTGATGCGGTCATTTTTCGCACCAGCCACCTTTATATTATTTTTCAATAACTTAAAAGCGATAACCCAAACCAACATAAGTCACAATTGGATTAATTTCAATTTTAGTTTCGCCAGTAACAACGGTACTTTGTAATGAATTAGAATAAACATCTAATTTTGCATGCGTACTTAAATGTACATAACTCACTGAGGCAGTGGCAAACCAGTTTGAATTGATATTGTAGTCTGCGCCTATAAATGCTACAGGTGCAACAGCATCATCAATTTTTACATTTTTAATGCTCATGCCTTTCGATGCAACATTTGAAGTTACCGCCGAATCTAGACTAAAGTCAGCGAAATGTGCATACATAAAACCTGCGCCCACGTAAGGACGGAATTTGCTGTTGACAGTTCCAAAAGTATATTTACCCGTAAAGACTGGGCTATATACTTTCACATCACCGACTTTGCTGAATTGATCCAAGTTTAATGCGCCACCAAGTAAAGAACCTTTGCCTTTAATGTCCAATTGAGGTGGAACACCAAGAACGAGACCTAAACTCACGTTATCATTAACGAAATAATCGAATTTAAACTCAGCGGTATCTGTATCTTCCAATTCAAAACCAGCATTAGAATTGAAATTATTATAAGCAGCGGCTGTAGAAACCGTTGAACTCGACTGCACCCCTTGCTTCTTTCCTTCAGGCATAATATGTGCCCAACCTGCGGAAACAGCAAAAGTTTTGCCATCAGAAGTTTCTGCATGCGCATTAAAACCAATCAGCATGGCTGCTAAAGGAAGAATTACCTGTGTTAATTGTTTCATCATTGTATCCACGTCATTAAACTTGTATCAGCATCTTGCTGAAGGTCAACATCAATCTGCTGCGAATATTAGAATATTTACTTTAAAAAACAATAGACAGATTTGCCCACATTTTGCATAAAACTTTATTAAAAATAATCAAGTAACTGTTTTAATTAAAATATATACGTTTAAAACAACAATGTAAGTTTTCAAACCAGTTAATCATTTGAGTGTTTTTTAACCACATTAATCGTTTTTAAACATTAATCTCCTTGAAACACGATACACTACGCTTTAGGTCAACTGAGACAAATCGCAGATTACTTTTGGGGAATCCTCATGCAAGAAATTGAACTTAAACTCCAAATTCCAACACAGCAACAAGCCGCTATTGCAAAGACGTTTAATAAAAAAAACTCCAAATCGATCGATCTGCATGCCCGTTACTTCGATACCAACGATAATCTTTTAGCAAAACATCTCACTGCTTTACGTATACGTAAAGAAGGACAACATTGGATACAAACACTTAAAAGTGCCAGTGAAAGTCACTTACAGCGCTTTGAACATGAAATAGATTTAGGGTCTGCGGAAAATGTCCCTGAGTTGAATCTGGCCGCTTACCTAGATATCCCTCAGGCAAAATACATTCTAAACCACGCTTTAGGCCAAAGCTGGGATGGTTTAATACTTCAATTTGAAACCATTGTGCAGCGGAAGTTCAGGCTTATCGATATTAATAACTCTCAAATTGAACTATGTTTAGACCGTGGTTTATTGCGCTCGCAACACGATGAAGCCATTATTCATGAAGTTGAATTTGAATTAAAACACGGTTCAATCCGAGATTTGATTTTTTTAACCCATGACTGGGTACAACGCTATGGCATTTGGTTAGATGTTCGAAGTAAAGCTGAACGCGGAAACCTCCTTGCCCAAGGTAAGAAAGTGTCACCTGCAACGACGTCCCAATCTGTAAAATTGAACTCAAAGATTTCGCCAGATCAAGCCCTGCGTACAATTGTGGCAAATTGCTTAGAACAAATTTTACCGAATGTTGCAGCCATTGCCGATCATATTGCAGAAGATAGCCATATACACCAAGCCCGTGTCGGTATTCGTCGTTTACGCAGTGCACTCAAAAGTTTTAAAGCATGGTCAACGGAGGTTGATCCTCATTGGCAAGCCCAATTACGGGAAATATTTAGTGAACTAGGGGCATCTCGTGATGAATCTATTGTATTTCAAGACATATTGCCCAAAATCCCAAATGATGTCGTTACTTGGCAACATCAACCATTAAATACAGGTATTCCAAAGGTTTTAAGTGACATTTTACAAGATTCTTTCAGTAATCAGCTGTGGTTGAGTTTATTGAATTTTGCCTATGCCCCATCTGTGGAGTCTAAAAGTAAAATTAAACTCCAGACGCAAGCCAATCAAATATTGAAGCGCTTATATAAAAAGATTCTACAAGATGCAAATCAATATTCGCAATTACATATTGAGCAACAACATCAGTTTCGTAAAGATCTCAAACAATTGCGCTATAGCATTGAATTTTTATCGAGTCTTTATCCCAAAAATACGGTGAGAGATTTTTTGAGCAATATTGAACCTTTACAAGACGCTTTAGGTCAATTCAATGATGTCATCGTCGCGCAAAGAGTTTTACAAGTGCATACCGAACAGACGCCACAATTATGGTTTGCAGTGGGTTGGTTACATGC
>JASGGM010000270.1:0-2708 GCA_047605045.1 Acinetobacter sp.
GGGCAACCCGATGATTCGTCAAGACGAATTGGGATTATTTTCAAAATTTGGACTCGAATATAATTATTCTGAAGTTCCTTATGCCTCGGTTTACGATGATGGCAGTGCCATTATTTGCTATAAAGATTTAGACAAAGCATGTGAATCGATTGCACAGGTTTCCCCGCAAGATGCTGAAACTTACCGAAGAATCGCTGAACAAGCAATTGCCATGATTCCTATGCTACTTTCAGGCTTCTACTCGCCACCATTGCCGATGGGTGCCATGGTCGCCATGATGGACCAAAGTCTGGAAGGCCGCGAAATGTTCAACATCATGCAACGCAGTACCTATGATCTGGTAAATGAATACTTTGTCCATGACAAAGTCAAAATACATATCCTGCGTGTTTTGGCTGAGAATTTGCAACTTCCAGATGAACTGGGCACAGGGATGGGGCTACTGGCATTTATTGGCATTATGCACTCTTACGGTGTATCCCAACCCGTGGGAGGCAGTGGCAAGCTATCAGAATCTCTTGAGAAATGCTTTAAACACTATGGCGGTGAAATTCGCTTAGAAGCAGAAGTGAAAAAAGTATTAACCTCAAATGGTCAAGCCATTGGCGTTGAAATGAAAGATGGCGAAAAAATTTATGCCAAGGATGCTGTAATTGGCGCTTTACACCCGCATGTTATCGACCGATTTATTGACGGTTTAGATGAAGGCGTTGTTAGACGTGCCAAAAATGCCACGCTTGCACCCTTTAGTCTGTTCGTCAGCCATTATGACCTGCATCAACCTGCTGAATTCTATGCCCATAAAGATGTCAGCAAAGGCACCATGCTTACCATGCTCAGTACTCAGAAACTTTCCGAATTAATGGATGATTTCGATGAGCTACGTCGTGGCAAAATTTCTAAACGTCGTTTAGTGGCGGGTGGGGATGAAAGCCTGAATGACCCAACACGCGTTCCTCCGGGTAAAGGGATGTTCCATGGTATTACCTTTGCACCCTATGATCTGGCCGAAGGCGGATCGGCACGTTGGGATGATTACAAAGAAGAATTTGCCGATTTAAGCCTCAATGCTTATCGAAAATTTGTAAAAAACTTGACCTCGGACAATATTATTGCCCGTAGTGTTTATTCACCACTGGATTTAGAACGTAGCTCACCAAACTCTATGGTACGTGGTGATGTACATGGTGTGGCACCGTATTTCTATCAATCTTTTGCGCATCGCCCGACCCCTGACCTCGGACGTTTAACCGTACCTGGCTTAGATAATATGTATCTGGTTGGGCCATTTATGGCGCCAGGTGGTGGTGTTTTTGGTGCAGGTCGCGCAACAGCGATTAAAATGTTCGATGATATGGATATTGATTTTGACAAAGTCGTAGGAAATTAATCATGAAAGTATATGGAAGTGACAACAACGAACTGATGCATGTCAGTAAAATTGAAAAAAATGGTAATGAACTCATTCTAAAAGGTAAGATTTTTGGTGCAATGCCCATGACGGCCAAACTACGTCCTGAAGAAGCACGAGCAGCACTGAAATTACTCAATTTCAAAACCATTTTATTTTTACTGACGCTGTTATTTAGACCGTCTGTGAAACCCAAGAAAAAATAAAAAGACATAAGCCCTCGTAAGAGGGCTTATTCCAATCATGAAAAATTATAATTACAACAAATAAATGGCCTAAATGCCGATGTCCTTTGCAACGTCAACCAAAAGATTTCTAAACCATATTAAACCAGAATCCTTTTCCTGAAATTTATTCCATTGCATACACATGCGTAATTTTGGAACTTCCCAAGGCAGCGCACAGATATGCAAAGGCAAGTAATCTGCACATTGCAAGGCTAACTGTTTATGCATGATTGCAATATAAGGTGTATTCACCACAAATTGCGGCACAGTATAAAAATTAGTCGCGACATAAGCGACTTTTCGTGTGAAATCCAGATTCTGAACCAACCATTCATCCATCATTGGAATATTATCGGTTCCTAACCGTGTTAAAACATGTTCTGCATGCTTAAAATCATTCAATGTAATTTGCTTGTCTTTCAGTGGATTTTGATCCCACATCACACACACAAAATCATCTTCAAAAATTTTCTGGTGCGGATGTTCCTCTAAAACATGCCGTTCTGGTATTAATAAAATATCGACTTTACCACGTTGTATCTGTTTCCCAGCTTCCGAAAAAGGCATGAATTGTTCAATAGAACAATGCGGCGCCAATTCAAATAAAGTCTGATTCAATTTGGGGAGAAGGACACTACCAACATAGTCAGATGCCATAATTTTGAATTTTCGGGTCGATTCAAGAGGCTGAAATTTTTTATTGTTATCTAATACCATTCTGGTTTGCATGAGCAGATCATTGACGGGTAAAGACAAGCTCTCAGCCATTGGCGTAAGTACCATATTCCGACCCACCTGTACCAACAATTCATCTTCAAAATAGCTTCTTAATCTTGATAATGCTGCACTTGTTGCAGGTTGACTCAGCAATAACTTTTCACTGGCACGCGTAATATTTTTCTCCGTGAGTAAGATATCTAAAGCCACCAGTAAATTAAGATCTAATCCTTCAAATCTCATAAAAAATGCTCTGCGATCATGAATTTAAGCAATATAGCATTTTCACTTTAATTTTAAATTAATGGCATCACATTTACTCAGACAACTATCCTCGTTTCGTATGCCATTTT
>JASGGM010000271.1:0-2666 GCA_047605045.1 Acinetobacter sp.
AAGTGCAACCGAGTATTCCAGAAGAGGGGGATATTTATTGTACTTTAGATGATTTGGCGCAGTGCTCTGGCTTGGCATTAGGTTCACCAACGCGCTTTGGTAATATGGCCAGTGAGATGAAGTATTTTTGGGATCAGACGACAGCACTTTGGTTGAATGGGGCATTACATGCGAAGCCTGCTTGTGTATTTACATCATCAGGTTCTTTGCATGGTGGACAGGAGAGTACGTTATTGAGCATGTTACCGCCATTGTTTCATCATGGCATGTTAATTCTAGGATTAAATAATTCGAACCCCGCATTATCGAATACTCAAACAGGCGGCACACCTTATGGTGCAAGTCACGTTAGTGGGCCACGAAATGACAAAGCGTTATCAACCGACGAAAAAGCATTATGTATGGCACAAGGTCGGGCATTGGCAAGTCTGGTAATGAAATTAGGTCAATCCTGAAAATATAAAAAGAGCGCAATATTGCGCTCTTTTGAGTCATACGATTTTTCGGGAGATACTTAATCGCGGACGAAAGTCACTTGACCATCGGTCAAAGATTCTACGCGTGCTAAGGATTCTACACGATAACCGTGATCGATTAACATTTGGCGTCCAGTCTGGAAGGATTTTTCAATTACAATTCCGACACCGACAACTTCAGCATTGGCTTGTTTAATTAAGTCAATCAAGCCTAATGCTGCTTGGCCATTTGCTAAAAAGTCATCAATGACAAGTGCTTTATCATTTGCTGTTAAGTGCTTATTAGAGATTGCAATTGTGCTCTCAGTTTGCTTGGTAAATGAGTACACTTTGGCTCTATATAAATCATCTTTTAATGTAAGTGATTGATATTTACGCGCAAAAATAACAGGTACGCCAAGCTCTAAACCAGTCATGACCGCTGGTGCGATACCCGAAGCCTCTATGGTAATGATTTTGGTAATGCCTGAGTTTTTAAAACGCGATGCAAATTCTTGACCAATTTGCTGCATTAATACAGGATCAATTTGATGATTGAGAAAAGAATCAACTTTTAACACTTGGTCTGACAGAACGATACCTTCGGTTAAGATTTTCTGTTCCAACGCTTGCACAGAGAAATACCTCAATGAAATGAATGCTTTTTAAGCAAATACGTATTTTAAAAAGCATCTAAAAAATTGCAAGCAAAAAATGACAGAAACCAATTAGTTTGCTGAATCTTTATAGCTTGTTATCAGTAATCCATAGGAACTGCCGCCATCATTATGTGTCACTTTTACAGGTGCATAATCCAGTTTTGGGGCAAGCCAAAAAATAGTATTACGTTCAGGTTTGCTATGTTCTAAGCGAACTTTAATGGCACTGAATGTACCGTAAGGTGTTTTTACATTTTCAGTGCCAAGTTTAACAAATTTACGTGTATCTAAGCCTTTCGCATCTGCGATTAAATAATTGCTTTTTAAACCACTTTTTTGTAAATCTTCCCGAAGTTGTAATTCGGCATTTAATTCATCCAATGCACCTGGTTTCCATGCAAAAGAGCGTGCGGTCGAATCTTTCTTTGTTGAAATGACTTTGCTGGATGGATTGAATTTTATATTTAAGGTGTTGTTATGAACTAAAACTTTGCTGCTTCGACTAAATTGATTCGATATGATTTTGCCATTCGATAATGCAAATGTACTATTTTCATTCGCCGAAGCCAGTACGCCAGCTTTCGCGCTAAAATTGTAGCTCCAATTGTCACCTGCCGTATGTTTTAGCGTACGGGTTGCAGATCCCATATTTTTACCGTTATATAGAAATTGATAACTGGCTTGAAATGGTGTTAAAGCATGTGTTTGTGTTGATAATGCCCCCAATGCAATCATGGAGAATAAGCTCGTAGCAAGATGTAGGGGTTTTAAAGAAATGCTCATTCACTTGTCCTTTTAACTATTTGGGCCATCATGTCATAGAATATGGGGCTGAATTGTCAGATATCCTTGATGTAATTATACAATTTTTGTTGCCAATTCGAGTTTAGCTGTTTAAATAGCATGATCACCGCGTTATTGATTTGATGGGATACTCGTGCTGAGATCTTTATTTGGCATTTGTTGAAGCACAGCAGCTAAATTAACATTTCCATAAATGATCAAATTGTTTTCAACTAATTCAGCATGATTTACCTGAATTTTAGCCAATGTGCTAATAATCGAAGGATTGCTCCCTAGCCAGCGATTTAAATCTAAATGAAGTAAGTCATCTTTGACTTGTACAACATCAAAACGTTGTAAAATGATGCCGAGAGGATCACGATTCAGAATTTTCTGATAAAAAAATAAAGCACCATGTACTGCCCATTTTTTGAAGATATTATTAAATGATGAGCGAATCACTTGTGTTTGATCAATTTGTTCAAAGATTAATAATTGTTTTTTATCATTGATTTCCATGAATAATAATTTTAGATCAACGGATAATTCGGCATAAAGGCCTGCAATTTTAACGGTTGCATAAAGACGTAGCCAATCATCGTGAAGATCTGCATGAAGATCTTTCAGCAGGGCAACGTTATCGGTCACAAAACGCTGTAGTGTTGCATTGAAAAACTGTTGTGAAACAGAGACTTCACGTTCTTCATCGATGAATCCCTCGGCTTTTTCATAGGCCCAGCGTAATCGTTCAGAAATGGATGAAAGAATT
>JASGGM010000272.1:0-2648 GCA_047605045.1 Acinetobacter sp.
GTGAATCTGATCTTGATCATTTACTATTATAGAATCTTCAGTGCTTTGCACTTCATTTGTAATTACAAAATCATTCTGTTGTATAGTTTCTTCACGAGAATTTATTGATTTATCATCTAAATTTGTCTGAATAACAGTTTCTTGATTAGAAACATTTTGAGATGCACCGCTTAAATCAAATGGAAAGATATCATCTTTGCTTTGCACATGATCATCTACATTGTTCTCTGTTGTCTGAGAAGAATGCATTGATGGCACATCGACCTGAATAAGAGGTTCCTGCTCATCGATTGCAAATTCAACAAGTTTCGATATGCTCGACTCAGAAACAATGTTATCGATAGTATCTTGTTGGTCATCAATAGAAAATAAAGTGTGATCTGCTGCAATCACTGGTGTTTCTAGAACAGAATCCGTTGAAATGACTGTTTCAATACTTTGTGATTCAGATACTGGCTCTGGGTTGCTCAGGTTATTCTGATTTACTTGCGGTTTTTCGACTCCAATTGGACTTTCCAATAAGTTCGAAACATGTTCCTGTGGTTTTGTATCATTCAATACTGAAGACGGTGGAACTGCACTTACCACACGTTCATTTGGTTGAAGTGGTCGGAATGCGAGTAATCGCAAGACACACATTTCAAAACCTTGCTCCTGAGTGACTGCCCAAGATAGCTCACTGCGTCCTTTCGCACTGATTTGATAATACAATTGTAAATCTGAAGGAGATAATAATTGAGCAAGTTGTTTGATTTTCTGATTAATTTCCTGACTATATTTTAAACTTAAGTCAGGTAAATATTGCATTAATGCAAGTTCATGCAATGTTGAAGTCAACTGATCAAGCACCAAAGCAACATCTAAAGCCTGTTGGCGAAATTGTAATAACAACTCACTCACTTTCTGAGCATGATTTTGGTGAATTGCCAAAATTAAATCATAGATAATTGAGCGATCAATCAAACCCAACATATCTTTAACATCTTGATGGTGAACTTGTCCCTGACCATAAGCAATGGCTTGATCGGTTAAGGATAATGCATCACGTAATGAACCCTGTGCAGCTTCGGCAATCTGCCAAATCGCATCAGCTTCATTTTCAATCTGTTCTTTTTGCAGAATTTGGTTCAAATGTTGTTGAATTTCACCAGCATCCAATGGACGCAACGTAAATTGCAGACACCGAGAAATTACAGTAATCGGTAGTTTTTGCGGATCGGTGGTCGCAAATAAGAATTTCACATGCTCGGGTGGTTCTTCCAGTGTTTTCAACAAGGCATTAAAAGAATGTGTCGAAAGCATGTGCACTTCATCGATTAAATAGACTTTAAAACGACCTTGTGTCGGTGCATAAGGTACATTATCAAGCAGTTCACGAGTGTCTTCGACTTTGGTACGCGATGCTGCATCGATTTCTATTAAATCGATAAATCTTCCCTCATTCACTGCTTTACAGGTTGCACAAGTTTCACATGGCGTGGAGGTAATACCCGTTTCACAGTTTAGACATTTCGCCAGAATACGCGCAATGGTTGTTTTACCTACGCCACGTGTCCCCGTGAATAAATAGGCATGGTGCAAACGGCCACGATCCAGAGCACTTGTTAACGCTCTAGAGACGTGATTTTGCCCGACCAATTCATTAAAATTACGAGGACGATATTTTCTAGCAAGAACCTGATACATGTATGCTCCTATCAACCTGCCTAAGCATACTGTTTTTTTGGTCATTAGTGAATGAAAGCACCAACGATTCGCTTAAATTACAACACTTCCTTTTAAGCGCCAACATTAAACAATCGATTCAGGTTAGATCATAAGCTTATAATTTTACCAATGACATGTGGTTTCTCGGTTTGCTGTTGTCTCAGTAAAAATTCAGTCTCTTTACCTGATACTGCTGTCAAAAATTCTACATCCGAAGGTAAAAAAACAGGAAGTTTAAAACTCACATCAGCTTGATATTTCTCAGGCAACTCCAGTGTCGCAAGTGCTTTTGCTTTGGTCCACATACCATGGGCAATTGCCCGTTTAAATCCAAAAAGTTTTGCAGATAATGCATGCAAATGTATTAAGTTTGAATCACCTGAAATACGTGCATAACGACGGCCAATATTTTCAGGAATATGCCATTGTTGCTGTAATTGGTAATTGATTAATGGTTCAATGACTTTATTTTCTATGATTTTCTCGGTTTTTTGACGGGAAAGATAAGTACTTACCCCTTCCATCACAACGTTATTACCAATATAAACCTTAATGATAAAATCGAATTGCACGCCTTTCGCATGTGGTCGTAACTCACCGAACTGACACGAAAGTCGATACGGCAAATTTGCCGCTAAAATACGATGTTGTACCACACGATTGTGAATATGGACCAAACCTAAAATAGCAAATGGGAATTGCTCATTCGTCATCATATGCATTTGTAAGCTTTGTGATAACACTGCGAAGTAAATTGCTGGAATTTCAGTATTATTCTTAAAACCACAAATTCGGTTATAGGCTTTTAAATGGCGTGCATTCACATGAAAAGTATCAACCTGATATTCGACATCGGGCAATACAAATTCATCATTAGACGCTTTTCTAAAAGGTAACTGTTGTTGCAGAAAACCTTTTACAACTTTTGGATACGCCGTATA
>JASGGM010000273.1:0-2591 GCA_047605045.1 Acinetobacter sp.
ACCAAAATCGTAATTGCCACAGCAGCAATATTAATATTGGCAATTTGATCTTTTGTTAGATGAAATTCACCTGCAATCACAGGCATTAATGGTGCGCAGGCAAACCATGCAAAGAAACACACAAAGAATGCCAACCAACTCATATGGAAAGCACGCATGGCAGGCGTAGAAAAATTAAATAAGCTAATTTTGGTCGCTTTTTTAGCATTTGGATATATAGACATAACCAACCTCTCGAACTGATACGTTACCCAATTTCTATCAACACATGATTGGTGTAGATAGAACGATCAGAACGGACATCGTTGGCCGTCTTACATAATGTGAAGGATCATCATTGACCCACTAGAGATTAAGCAAATTGCATGCCACATTAAAATAATGAACTAAAAATATGTTTTTAAAGCCACAGAAAATGAATTCATTTTCAAATCCCACCTCACATGCACCAAAATCATTCGTTCTGGTGACTAAAACGCCTCAATTTAAAGCCATCAAAAAAAACAGTAATAAAACGCTTTTAATTTCAAAAAGATTCATATTAAAATCTAAAAATGTTCTCCAAAGATGGCATCATATTTGCCCTGCTTTTTCCAGAACAGCTACATCCCTGTAATAAATAACCGTTAAACTCCCAACAGCGAAGCCATCCAACAGTTGAGCTAGCCACACTATGTCGACAAATAAACTCCGCATCGCCTTAATTGATGATGATGAATCTCGTGCCAGATATCTTCAACAAAGCTTGAATGCTCATGATTACGATGTGGTTGCTTGCCTACTAATCAATCAAATCCATCCACACCATTTACAACAGCTACAGGCCGATGTGATCCTACTGGATATGGATCATCCACAACGCGATATTATTGAAGCCTGCGTGAATCACTTTAATCTACCCACGGTTTTATTTACTAAAAATAGCAATAAAGACACCATCAAAAATGCCATTCAGGCAGGCGTGACTGCGTATATTGTGGATGGAATTGATCCTAGCCGTTTAGACACTATTTTAGAAATTGCCATTGAGCAATATAAGAAACATCAAAAACTTGAATCTGATTTAAAAGAAACCCAACTTAAATTGGCCGACCGTAAAGTCATTGAAAAAGCCAAAAATTTATTAATGCACCTTCATGGCTTATCTGAAGATGCTGCATTTAAATTACTCCGCAAAAATGCCATGAATGCACGCGTTTCTATGGGCGATCTAGCCAGACAACTCTTACAAGCTCAACAATTATTACAACAGAATTTTGAGGATTAAGATCATGACAAAAAACACGGTAACTACGCTGGAAAAAACTGATATTCAACTGGGCTATATTCCCTTACTCGATTGTATAGCTGTTCTTTGGGCAGAACACAAAGGTTACTTTCAGCAACATGGATTAAACGTTACCTTGGTACGAGAAGCATCTTGGGCAAGCTTAAGAGACCGCCTCGCTTTTGGCATTTTAGATGCTGCACACTGTTTATCCGCAATGCTACCTGCCACCATGATTGGTACAGATCAGGTCGGCATTCCCTTTCAAACATCATTGGTATTAAGTCGAAATAGTACGTTTATCAGTTTGAACCAAAAACTTTGCTACGATGTCGGTATCTCACTACAAGATTCTGCGCAACAATCAGCACAAAAACTAGCGCAATATATGCAACAACACCCTGTTCGTCTGGCTCAAGTATTTGGACACTCTATTCACCATTATGTATTACGTAATTGGTTGTCATTGGCCGATGCAACTTTGGCAGAACAGACCAAACTCTGGACTGTACCCCCACCTTACATGGTCGATTCTATATGCAATCATGTCATTGATGGTTTTTGTGTGGGTGAACCATGGCATACCCAAGGTGAATTGATTGGTAAAAGCCAACTGGTTGTAAAAGGTCAGGATATTATTCCCAATATTGCCGATAAAGTTTTTGCAGTCACGCAAGAGTGGGCAAAACAACATCCCAATACCTTACATGCCTTAACGTCCGCTATTCAGCAAGCACAAAAAGATTTAATCCGTCTCGCACACGCCGAGGAAGTATGGCAATTATTGGTCGATTTCGACATCATTCAATTTAATTGTTCATCTGACACGCATGTGGCTCGTTATCATCATATTTTAAATATTATTCAGAATTTTATTGGTGAAGATGCCACACCACAACAGTCTGATTTTAAATGGTTAATTCAACAAATGAGCCAATGGGATCATTTAAATTTATCGAATGATGAAATTGAAACCATGAGTCAACGCTGTATTGATGATGCGTAGTTTACTGGCTAGATGATTCAAGTGATATCAATTTTAGCTGACTGTTTTTAATTAAACATCGTCAAATTGATTAACCAGTGTACGGATGATGCATCGTTTACGTATAAATGACCAAGCCAGCATTGCTTTATTGATTTGAAGTCGTTAGAATTTCTTCGATTTTCAAGGTATTGATGAATCATTTTAGATTCTCTTACCATGTAAAGGGCCTATAGCTCAGTTGGTTAGAGCAGCGGACTCATAATCCGTTGGTCCCGTGTTCAAGTCACGGTGGGCCCACCATATAAAACAACCACTTAGGTGCATTAATCCTAAGTG
>JASGGM010000274.1:0-2529 GCA_047605045.1 Acinetobacter sp.
ATTTCCTGCATCAAGTTTTTAGTCATGCGATTATTTTATCAGATGATTTTAGTCATGCACTATCAAACCACGCTACGCTTGATGAGAAATACAAAACCTTAGCACTGAAGCTACTGAATGATATTCCATACCCACTTGACAGATACGGACGTCATCGGGATTTAGAAATAAATGACATCATGCTAAAAATAAATTCTCTTTTTCAGCTGGATGAAGGCACGGATGAGTGGTATTTATTTGGAGGCACAGCATTAACTTTAATGGAGCTTTACGATTTTAATGAGCAGCAATTTATTGGCTTGTGGAAAAATCAGAGCAAAATTAAACATCCAATAAAACGAAAAAACAATTCAAAAATTCATTGAAGTATTTACAAAATATAGCCCTTTTTACTTGCATAAAAAACAGGCTAAAAGCCTGTTTTTAACGCTTACCCATTGAACGTCGAGTACCACGAGGTGGCATCCAAGTTCTATCAGCATATTGCTCGGGTTTAGGCCGCACTTGATTATGCATAGCATCTACAGAATCATCTGCATCTTTTTGTGGCAAGGGAAACGGAAGTTTCACCTGAGCTTTACGAGTATTCATACCATTTAAATCTAAATTCAAACTAAGCCCTATTTTAAGTCTTTTCGAAGGATTTGACGAGTTTTTTTAATTAACTCGAATCAATTTAGTCTTATAGTGAATCAAAAGCCACATATTTATGTCCTATAATTATAAGTTAAACGATAAAGTGTTCCTCACAATGCGATTCTAATAAAAAAGAATAATTTTTGAATTATCAACTAGCATGTTTCAGTTTTTCCGCTAAGATAGAATGGTTTTGTTTTTTAATCCCACAAAAGGAAGAATGCCGTGGACGTACGTCTGTCAGATCGTGTGAATGCCATCAAACCGTCCCCTACACTTGCTGTAACCAATAAAGCTGCTGAACTTAAAGCCGCTGGTAAAAATGTTATTGGTCTAGGTGCAGGCGAACCTGATTTCGACACCCCGCAACACATCAAAGATGCAGCAATTGAAGCAATTAATAATGGCTTCACCAAATATACCGCTGTTGATGGTACGCCAGGCCTGAAAAAAGCAATTATTGCGAAACTGAAACGTGACAATAATCTTGACTACCAAGCAAACCAAATTTTAGTTTCTTGTGGTGGTAAACAATCATTTTTTAATCTTGCATTGGCATTGTTAAACAAAGGTGATGAAGTCATTATTCCTGCACCATATTGGGTAAGCTATCCAGATATGGTTATTATTGCCGAAGGTACACCAGTCATTGTGAAATGTGGTGAAGATCAGCGCTTCAAAATCACACCTGAACAATTAGAAGCAGCAATTACTGAAAAAACACGTTTGATTGTATTAAACAGCCCATCTAATCCAACGGGTATGATTTACACCAAAGTTGAACTTGAAGCACTAGCGGAAGTTTTACGTCGTCATCCACAAGTTTATGTTGCATCTGATGACATGTACGAACCTATTCGTTGGGACGATGAGTTCTACAATATTGCAACTGTCGCCCCAGACTTATATGAACGCGTGATTGTATTAAATGGCGTTTCCAAAGCCTATGCAATGACAGGCTGGCGTATTGGTTATGCTGCTGGTCCAGCAAAATTGATTGGTGCAATGAAAAAAATCCAATCACAATCAACATCAAATCCAACATCTATTTCACAAGTTGCGGCTGAAGCAGCATTAAACGGCCCACAAGATGTATTACAACCAATGATTGAGGCATTCAAACGCCGTCATGACCTTGTCGTCAATGGTTTGAATGAGATCAATGGGATTTCTTGCCTGCCTGCGGATGGTGCATTCTATGCTTATGCAAACATTCGCCCACTCATTCGTGCTAAAGGCTTAAAATCTTGCACAGAGTTTTCAGCTTGGTTACTTGAAGAAACGGGCGTTGCGGTTGTTCCTGGTGATGCCTTCGGTTTAGGCGGTTACATGCGTATTTCCTATGCAACTGCAGATGAAGTGCTAATTGATGCCCTTGCACGTATCAAAAAAGCAGCCGATTCAATTGAAGGTGTTGATGCTGCAATTGCCTCAATTGCAGCAGAAAAATAAGTTTTAAACTTGATTTAAAACCAATACGGATTTTTCCACTCAGAAAAATCCGTATTTTTTTGCTTTATTTTAGATTAACACTTGAGATGATAAGGCCGCTGTAAGGCGATAAAATTAAGATAATAAGGAAAACTATCATTTAACTGTAAAGTCACAACTTTTTGATCTTTAACCGACCAAGCCTGTGCGGTAGGTCCTGAAGTCAGACTTTTTCCAGCGATAGAAAATAAATATAGTGCTGCATCAAAATTTTGCTGAACAGGTTGCAATAATTTTGCATGTTGCGTTGCGGATTGCTGATGTACACCCTCTGTCCATTGATAACCAAACCACAACTGTAGTAAGTCACCTAAATAAATGACCTGATGACTTAACAAAGAAAAATGAATCTCTGCCATATCAACACATTGATAATATTGTTCTGGATTTTGCAGAATATTG
>JASGGM010000275.1:0-2525 GCA_047605045.1 Acinetobacter sp.
GGCTGGATGATTTAAACATTAGTTTAGATAGTTTGGATGCGGAACAATTTCAACAACTCACCGCAAAAAAATTACAACCTGTTTTAGATGGAATCGCTGCTGCACAACAGGCAGGACTGAGTATAAAAATAAATACGGTGTTGATGCGTGGCAGTAATGATGACCAGATTGTGCCACTTACCCGTTGGGCCGAGCAGCGTGGCATTCCTTTAAGATTTATTGAGTATATGCCACTGGATGGCGATGGACAGTGGCAGCAACAGCAAGTTGTGACCGAACAACATATTTTACAGGTGTTGGCACAACAGTATGCGATTACCCCTATTCAGCAAATGCATGAACCCGCGCGTTATTATCAACTCAGTGCATTGCATCATCAGGGAAATGCTGGAAATTCAGAGCAAGATCAACATGCTGCATCTCATCAAAATACATTTAAAATTGGCATTATTTCGACCATTAGCCATGCTTTTTGTGGGGAATGTGATCGGATTCGTATCACAGCACAAGGTGAATTGTTTAATTGCTTGTTTGCTGAACAAGGATTGCCATTGAAGAATCTACTAGAACAATGGTATGTCATGAAAACACCTGCGTTAAAAGCACAAATCATCCATAAAATTCAACAATATATCTGGTATAAAGCGGAAGGGTATCATACGATTCAACAACAGAAACAGTTTCAAACCAACACGCAAACCCATGTCCGTAAAATTAGTATGCATATGTTGGGAGGGTAGAAGGATTTTTTATGATAATTACCATTGAAGGCTTTGGCGCGGTGCAACAACATTTGCCAGAGCATTTATATTATGAATTTTCTGTACCCACGTCTGTTTCAGACGTCTTGCAATATGTGGTGCAACAACATCCTCAAACGCATACCGCTATAGAACGCTGTGCCTGTGCAATAGGGGAAGATATTGTTTTACGCGACCATATCCTGCAACACAGTTGTACGCTGGTGCTGTTGTCACCTGTGGCAGGAGGCTAACCATGCCAACGAAAATTCAGAACCATCAGGATTTTGCACGTATTCAAACCACAGCTTTACAGCTTGATGCAGTCATGCCAATTGCAGAGTATCCAATGTGTGGCGGAATCGGGGTATTTGTCGGCACAGTGCGCAATCATCACAATGGTAAAGCTGTGAAATCCTTGAAATATACCGCTTATGCGCCTGTTGCAGAAAAAATGATTCGGCAGATTGAACAAGAAATTGCAGCACAATATCAGGTGGACTATGTACGGGTGGTGCATCGTGTCGGGCATTTGGATATTGGGGAAAAAGCCATTATTGCAGTCGCTTTTGCAGCGCATCGCCGTGAAGCTTTTGCTGCCTGCGAACATGCGGTAGAACGTGTTAAACATGAAGTTCCAGTCTACAAAGAAGAATTTTATCAAGATGGAACGCATCAACATGTTGAAGGCTGTTGCATACGACGCGACATTGCTCAGGAGCAGTCGAAAGATGAAGGCGCCCATACCCATCAGCATTTCCATTCTTCTCACTCTTAAAATTTAAAACATAGGCAATGATTTATGAAAAATGTGGCAATGAAAGCGGAGAGTTATCGCATTGCAGAAGCACAAGCCATTCTCTATGCACCTGCGCACTGTATTGAATTATTAAGACAGGGTAATACAGACAAAGGCGATGCTTTAAAAACCGCACGTATTGCTGGTATTTTAGCTGCCAAACGTACCGATGAACTGATTCCACTCTGCCATCCATTGCCGATTTACCGCGCAGATATTGAATATGAGCTGGCAGAAAATGCGGTCACCATTTTGGCAACAGTAGAAACCATTGGGCCAACAGGCGTGGAAATGGAAGCATTGACTGCCGCCAGTCTGGCGGCTTTAACACTCTATGACATGTTAAAACCCCATTGTGAACCTGAAGATTTATGGGTGGATCAATGTAAATTAAAACGCAAAAAAGGTGGGAAATCACATTTTGTTCGCCAATTAAAGCATCCTTTGAAAGCCTCTGTTATTGTGCTGTCTGACACTGTTGCGGCAGGCAAGAAGCCCGATACCGCAGGGCAAAATGTGCTAGAGATTTTACAAGATGCCAATTTTTGCGACATTGCTTATCAAGTCATTGCCGATGATGCCGATCAATTATTACAACTGGTACAGCAGCAGCAAGATGTTTACCCTCTTATTTTAACGGTAGGTGGCACAGGACTTGGGCCAAAAGATTTAACCGTTGAAACCCTACAACCGCTATTAAAACGAGAAATTCCGGGATTAATGGAAGCTGCCCGAAGTTTTGGGCAAAAACGAACCCCATACGCAGCACTTTCTAGAGGTGTGGCAGGGTACATTGGTACCAGCTTAACCATCACCTTGCCGGGAAGTCGACAAGGTGCAAAAGAATCTTTAATTGCTATTTTACCAGCATTGGTCCATCTATTTGATGTACAAAAAAACATTCCCCATGCAGGAGGTTATCAATAATGTCCTGTGGGAATGAACCGAATCTGATTTCTGTCGATGAAGCATTTAAAAAAATTGCT
>JASGGM010000276.1:0-2521 GCA_047605045.1 Acinetobacter sp.
GCCAATGACATCTTGAAAACCTTCCATCCAACCGATGTATTGGTAACAGGTTTTGCAGCGTCACCTGTCCAGCCCAATGTAGAGAAAGTCCATAAACCCGATGAGAACCATGTATCAAGAACATCTTCATCTTGTTTAAGTTCAACATTGGCAGGAATGTTATTTTTCTCACGAACTTCAGTTTCGTTACGACCGACATAAATATTGCCATCAACATCATACCAAGCAGGGATACGATGTCCCCACCATAACTGACGAGAAATACACCAGTCTTGAATGTTATTCATCCATGCCATATACATGTTGGTATATTGTTCAGGCACGAATTTAATGCGGCCGTCTTGAACGGCGTCAATGGCTGGTTTGGCAAGTGGTGCAATTTTCACATACCATTGATCTGTCAATAGCGGTTCAACAATCACGCCTGAACGGTCACCGCGAGGTGCTTTTAAATCGTAAGGCTGAATTTGATCAAGCCAACCTTCAGATTCCGCTTGTGCCACCAATTTCTTACGGGCAGCAAAACGCTCTAGACCGACATAGTCGGCAGGTGCAGCAATGGCTTTGGAAATTTGTTCGCCTGCTTTGGCAATGTATTCAAATTCTGCCAAAACTTCAGCATTTTTATTAAAGATATTGATAATTGGTAAATTACAACGCTTACCGACTTCATAGTCATTAAAGTCATGGGCAGGTGTAATTTTTACACAACCTGTTCCAAAGTCTTTTTCAACATAATCATCGGCAACGATTGGCACCAAACGACCCGTAATTGGCAATACGATATTTTTACCAATCAGATGTTGATAGCGCTCATCTTCTGGGTGAACCGCAACAGCACTATCCCCCAATAAAGTTTCTGGACGAGTGGTTGCAACCACTAAATAATTTTGACCATCTTGCGTGCTGAGTGATTGATCTTCAAAGAAATATTTGAAATGCCACAAAGAACCTTTTTCTTCATGGTTTTCAACTTCAAGGTCAGATAACGCAGTCTGCAGTTTTGGATCCCAGTTGACCAAGCGTTTACCGCGATAAATTAAACCTTGTTCATGGAGTTGTACAAATACTTCTTTGACTGCATTGGATAGGCCTTCATCCATCGTAAAGCGTTCACGAGACCAATCGACAGAAGAGCCTAAACGGCGAATTTGACGGGTGATGTTACCGCCTGATTGTTCTTTCCATTCCCAGACTTTATCGATAAATTTTTCACGGCCTAAGTCATGGCGACTGATATCCTGTGCGGCAAGTTGGCGTTCAACAACCATTTGTGTTGCAATCCCCGCGTGGTCTGTACCTGGTTGCCACAAGGTATTTTTACCCATCATACGGTTATAGCGGGTTAATGCATCCATAATGGCATTGTTGAAACCATGTCCCATGTGCAAGCTACCAGTGACATTTGGTGGTGGAATCACGATACAAAATGATTCAGCATCAGAGCTTGCAGGATCAGTAGGTTTAAAGTAGCCATTATCTTCCCAGATTTGATACCATTTTTTTTCGATCTCAGTTGGATCGTAAGTTGTAGCAATATTCTGAGCGTTGGATGCAGTTGCTTCAGTCATAATTAGAACATCAAAAGTACGTAAAAAATTGTTTTTATTGTAGCAAAAATTAGGGCATTGCGCATGATGTTGCAACACTTTCACTATTACAGCAGTTTGTAGAATCTGCTAGGGTAGGGCAAAGAAATTAAAATATTGGGTTTTTATGTCATACGCTGTTTATCTGAAAGTTGAGAATGCTACATATCAACATTTTCTTAACTTACAACAACAATTACATGCTGGAAGTAAACATAAATTAGCGCATGAGCTAGGGGACGTGCTGGCAGAAGTGGCTATTCAGGTCATTCAACAGGTTTTTATCGATTTACTGGAGCAACAAAAGCAGCGTTTAAGCCGTCCTGAAGGACATAAAATTGCTGAAGATTCTGAAAAAGTAGTACAACATGTATTGGCTGCTTTGCAGAAATATTTACCGTGGTCAATTGCTTTCTTAAGTAATGAGCGTTTAAAAATAATGGTCGATTATTTTGCAAATATGGTTATTGTTCAGCAAGATGAGCAACAAAAACAACAAATATTTCTGCATTATGCTGTAGATTCAGACCTCATAACACATACATTGAATGCGATAGAAAAAATTCGTGAAGGCGAAGCATCCGCCATCCCTGTGGCATTTTCCGATTTAACAAAAATTATTGATGTTGGTGTGGATCAATTGGCACGTCAACCGAAGTCTTTGCTTCATTTTACTTTTGTGGTGGATAAAACTTTAAATGGTGTGATTCAATTGTGTACCAACTTGGCTTATAAACGGCTAGAAGGACTAGGGCAGGAGGTTGAATTGGGCTCGGCGCCTTATTATGTTGATCATTTTTTAAAATTTTTACATCCGCAAGGTCGGTAGGTTTTGATTTGAAATAAAAAAGACCCACCGTTTAGTGTGGGTCTTTTGCTTTACAATAACTTATTTTTTATGCAGCTCTGCGCTTGATCGCTGATGTTGAACT